>DASTGQ010000476.1:0-3559 GCA_035718985.1 Gemmatimonadaceae bacterium | reverse complement strand
TGGTCGGGAGATCGTGCTCGAGCACCGACTCGGCTCCGTGTCCGCTGACGGTGGCCGGTTCCTGCTCGGATATGCGATCCCGCACTTCTTCTATCACGTGACCACCGCCTACGACATCCTGCGAAGCCATGGCGTTCCGCTCACCATGGGCGACTTCCTGGGCGACTGGAGCGCCGCTCAGGAATAGCTTGCCTCGCCCAGGCTGTCGCGGATGATCACTCCCGCTCAGCTCCCGCTGGTCCGGGCTCGCGTCGTACTGGCCACCTTTCGCATGTGCCTCATCAACACCCGGGCCAGGTAGCGAACGTCGTCGGCGCTCTGGGGGTTGCAGCGCGACGGATCGATCCGCCACAGCTCCACGCGCGCCTCCTGAATGAGGTCCTCCCGCTCGTCCCGGTCGTCCGTGAGCGAGCGAGCGCAGCGCTCCACGGCGAACTCCACTCGGCGCCACACGTGTCCGTACGACTGCATCACGTCGCCGGTGGCACTCGTATCCGGAGGCGGGGTGAACGACTCCGGGATGATCCCCGTCATCAGGCCACCTTCCGCGGCAGTGGTGACGCCGCCGGTCCGGCTGATTCCACCTCCAGCTCGCACCAGCGCAGGAACCGGTCACCGAGCGTGGGACTCAGCCGTCGCCTGAGCTTGCAGGTATAGCCGCGTTCCAGGAGCCCTCGATGATCCGTATCTCCTTCTATGGTAGACGTATCGAAGTACACCGTGTGGTCGTTCACGCAGCCGTACCCGTCGACGGTCATCACCAGGCCGGCGTGAATGAACTCGCGCACGCGGAGGGAGCGCTGCAGGAAGATGTCTCCGCTCTCCGGTCGCTCATGGAGGATGCCGCGTTCGGCACCGAACAGCGCCAACCCGTGCGGCGAGAGTCCAAGCGGCACCGGCCACGCTGATCGCCCTGTCGCGAGGTCGTAGTAGGCGCGAACCCCGAGGAGCTGCAGCAATCGCACATCCAGCGTCGCGAGGGCCGACTCGGGGTCCCTCGAACGCGCCTCGTCGGCGCCGTCCGGAAAGGGAGGCGCGTGGAGCTCCGTGAGCTGACCCCGGAATTGCTGCGCAACCACTCGGCGCGTGAACTGCACCAGCACGTGCGGATTCAGACGGGTCATTGGCGTCATCCTCCTCGCAGAATGTCGTTCCCTGTCGTTCGCTGTCGCTCCGTGCCGCCGCCTTCCACTCGGCCGGCCTGCCCTTGCGGCTGAGCCGAGAACCCTGACTACGCACTGCCGTCGTGCAAGGTTTCGGTGACGATGACGCACCGATGACGACGGGGTGCCGAGTCGCAACTGCAGCCTGCCGAGCTGTGACTGCAGGCTGCCGAGGGCACGATTGCAGGCTGCCGAGCCATCGAGGCGAGACGCCGAGGCGCCGACGCATGCCGCCGAGGCGCCGACGCACTCCGTCGACGCGCCGACGCACGCCGCCGAGTCGCGTTGGTTGCACGTCGAGCTACGCGTGCAGGCCGACGAGGCATCGATGCACCGTGTCGAGCCGCGTGATCCCGCCCTGGCAGCGTTCGATGCAGCTCTCCGAGAGATCGATGCAGCTCTCCGAGACGACGCATCAGCTCCCCGAGACGCCGCTGCAGGTCTCCGCGAGAACGCTGCACGTCGCCGAGCGACGAGTGCCCGCTGCCGACCCGCGCGTGCCTGCTGCCGACCCGAAAGTGCCGGCTGGCGACCCGCGCGTGCACGCTGCCACGTGCAGCATGCACGACGTCGAGCGCGGCGTGCACGACGTCGAGCGACGGACGGCCGGCTGCCGAGCGCCTGATGCACGCTCTCGAGCGAACCAGTCGCGGCTTCCGGCGTCGA
The DNA here is from genome assembly GCA_035718985.1 of Gemmatimonadaceae bacterium. Taxonomy (GTDB): domain Bacteria; phylum Gemmatimonadota; class Gemmatimonadetes; order Gemmatimonadales; family Gemmatimonadaceae; genus AG11. Next base: position 1,730 of record DASTGQ010000476.1, on the reverse strand, counting down.
GTACCGGGCTCCGAGCGCCAGGTTCCTGCCGGCGAGCACCGAGTGCTCATCTCCGAGGCACGCGGACACGCCGTCGAGGCAGGTCTACACAAGGCCGAACGAAGTGGACACGACACGGACACGTCGCGGACACGTCGCGGACACGACGTCGCGTGTCCGGTTCAGGCGCAGTGCGGACCGCGAGCCCGGACCGTTGCTGTCGCGACGCGGGCCGCCGGCTATCGAGCGCCAATGTGGAAAACTCCTTTGATAAGGAGAGGGAGCGGAGAACGCGACTCCGCTGCCTCTCCCGACTCGAGGGTACGCGGCGCACTCGGTTCGGTCCTTCTTTGCGCCGCATCATCCCAAGGAGGAGTACCATGCAGTCAGCACAGGGCTACACCTTGCTCTCGCTCCAGAACGTGCAGGCGTACCTGAGCGAGAACGCAGCCGCACTCGGCAACGCCATCCCGGCCGACACGCGAACGCTGCTCGACGACTCCATCGCCGAGCTGTCCGGGCATGTGGCCGCGCAGGACGGCCACACCCGGACGGCGAAGAGCGCTGTCGCCCGCCAGCATGCCAAGCGGGTCGCGCTCATTCGCGATCACATGGCACCGATCGCCCGGATTGCGAAGCTCGAGCTGGAAGGCACCCCGGAACTCGTCTCACTCAGCCTGCCACGCGGGCATCCCTCGACCGAGCGTCTCGCCGCGCTCGCCGAGGGCATGGCGGTAGCGGCCGAACCGTACGCGGACGTGTTCGTCCGCACCGGATGCAAGCCGGAGTTCATCCAGAACCTCCGGACGGCGGCCAACGAGCTGTTGCAGGCGCTCCAGGACCGCACGCAGAGCCGCGGCAAGTCTCGGGCGGCTACCTCGGCGCTTCGCACCAGGCTCTCGCGAGCGCGAAAGGTCGTCCACGTGATCGATGGCTTCGTCAAGTCGGCCCTGGCGGAGGATCCCGACCGCCTCGCCGGCTGGAAGCTCGTCATGCGCGTTCCGAAACGGCCGGGCGGGCGCGGCGCTCGTGATGCCGCAGCTCCGACGGGCACCGGCGGCGCGACCGTGCCGATCGCCGGAGCTCCCGCGCCGTCTGCCGCACCCGCTCCCGCCTCGGCACCAGTCGCCGCGGCGGCCTGATTCAGCAGTGGAGTGATTGACCATCACCGGGCGCCGTCCGGACGGCGTCCCGGTGCTGGACGTGAACGCGGTCCATCGCCGGGCTTGTAGCGTCAGGATCACGCCTGCGGCGCGACTCCATCATCGCGGAGCGTGGCTCGAGCGCGCGACGAGAGAAGCGGCAACACACAATCGCTGTGCGCGAAAAAGTTGATCTGCCCGCGCACGGGAGTGATTGTCCCGAGCCAGAATTGTGGCGATCCTTCCGGTATGTCGCGCGTGCAGATGGCGCAGGCAATCGTCGTGCGAGAGATGTGTTGAGTGGTGTTCATGCGAGCTCCGGTTGGTGGCCGTGAGAATGCGATGGGCATCCGTCATCCGGCCGGCGCGCAAGGATTCATCCGCAGCAGCAGAGGAGTGGCAATGGGTGCTACCCGGAGTCGTCAACTATCTCGAGCGACGCTTTCACCATTCCCACTGCTCCTCGTCGAACCGCGTGGAGCGTGTCTCGAGGAGGCGGTCATCTCCGGCGGTGTGCGCATGCGGACGATACGGGGCCAATCCCCGTCTCGTTCACGGCCAGCCAGGTGCGCCTGCACGGCTCGGGCGGGGACTCGTACTGCGCGATCT
>DASTGQ010000475.1:0-2748 GCA_035718985.1 Gemmatimonadaceae bacterium | reverse complement strand
CGCGCTCGGTCATCCGCTCGGCATGAGCGGCGCGCGACTCCTGCTCACGGCGTCGCGCGAGCTCGTGAACACGAAGAAGCGGTATGCCCTCGCCACGATGTGCATCGGCGTCGGGCAGGGGATGGCCACCATCCTGGAGCGGGTGTAGTGGCCAACGTCTTCGCCTTCGAAGGCTTCGTCCCTGTCATTCACGAGAGCGCGTTCATCCACCCGAACGCCACCGTCACGGGGAACGTCGTCATCGGTCGCGATGTATACGTCGGGCCCGGTGCCGCCATTCGTGGTGACTGGGGCGGGGTGATCATCGAGGACGGATGCAACGTCCAGGAAGGCTGCGTCATCCACATGTTCCCCGGCGTGACGGTCGTCCTCGAGCAGAGCGCACACATCGGTCACGGTGCCGTGGTTCACGGGGCACGCATCGGCGAGAACGCACTGATCGGCATGAACGCCGTGGTGATGGACAACGCCGTGGTCGGGTCGGGCTGCATCGTGGGCGCACTGTGCTTCGTACCGTCGAAGATGGAGATCCCGCCAAGGAAGGTCGTGGTCGGCAACCCGGCGAAGATCGTGAAGGACGTGAGCGACGATATGCTGGCGTGGAAGACCGAGGGCACGGCGCTCTATCAGGGGCTGCCGAAGCGCCTCTACGCCGCGCTGGAGCCCGTCGAGCCGCTGCGCGAGCTGCCGCCCGAGCGCCGCATGCAGCAGCAGGTCTACCGTACCTGGGGAGAGACGAGATCGTGATTCGCCTGCAGAGCTACGCGAATGGAGAGTGGGTGACGGGTTCCGGGAGCGGGTCCATGCTCCGCAACGCTGTCACCGGAGAGGAGATCGGCGTCGCCTCGAGCGCGGGTCTCGACTTCGAGGCCATGCTCGACTACGGCCGCACCGTCGGTGGCCCGACGCTGCGCGCGCTGACCTTCCATCAGCGTGCGCGCATCCTCAAGGCGCTCGCCCAGTACCTCACCACGAGGAAGGAAGAGTTCTATCGTCTCTCCGCCTGGAGCGGCGCCACGAAGGGCGACTCGTGGATCGACATCGACGGTGGCATCGGGACGCTGTTCGCCTACGGCAGTCGCGGACGCCGGGAGTTCCCCGACGAGACCTTCTACGTTGATGGCGGCCCTGAGGCGCTGAGCAAGGGAGGCACGTTCATCGGCCGCCACATCTGCGTGCCGCTGGAAGGTGTCGCTATCCAGATCAACGCCTTCAATTTTCCCGTCTGGGGAATGCTGGAGAAGTTTTCCACCTCGTTCCTCGCGGGCGTCGCCACCATTGCCAAGCCGGCCACGGTCACCAGCTATCTGGCCGAGGCCGTCGCCAGGGCGATGGTCGAGTCGAAGCTCCTCCCTGTGGGGAGCTTCCAGTTCATCGCCGGCAGCAGCGGCGACCTCCTCGATCACCTGACGTGCCAGGACACCGTTGCCTTCACCGGCTCCGCCACCACGGGGCTGATGCTGCGCAGCAGCAAGGTGATCCTCGAGAACAACGTCCGCTTCAACCAGGAAGCGGACTCGCTGAACTTCTCCATGCTCGGCCCCGACGCGGAGCCGGGCACCGAGGAGTTCGACCTCTTCATCAAGGAGGTCGCCAAGGAGATGACGGTGAAGGCGGGGCAGAAGTGCACTGCCATCCGCCGCACGCTCGTGCCCGCATCGTACGTGGACGCCGTTTCCGTCGCGCTGGGCAAGCGGCTCGCCGGCGTGAAGGTCGGTGACCCGCAAGTGGAGGGCGTCCGCATGGGTCCTCTCGCCGGCAAGGCGCAGGTGAAGGAAGTCAGCGCGAATGCCGAGAAGCTGCGCAAGGCGGCCGAGCTGGTGTACGGAGGACCCGGCACGCTGGAAGTCGTCGGCGCGGACCCCGAGAAGGGCGCGTTCTATCCGACGACGCTGCTCTACGACGATCGTCCCTTCGAGCGAACCGCGCCGCACGACGTGGAGGCGTTCGGCCCGGTCAACACCATCATGCCGTACGGCAGCGTCGACGAAGCGATCGCGCTCGCGCGTCTGGGAAAGGGAAGCCTGGTCGGATCGCTCTTCACGGCACGCGACGAAGTGGCGCGCGAGGTCGCCTTGGGCACCGCGGCGTACCACGGCCGCCTGATGATGGTGAATCGACACAGCGCCAAGGAGTCCACCGGCCATGGCTCGCCGCTGCCCCACCTCGTCCATGGTGGCCCGGGGCGGGCCGGCGGTGGTGAGGAGATGGGAGGCGTGCGTGGCGTGCTGCATTACATGCAACGCACCGCACTGCAGGGCTCACCGCAGACGGTGGCTGCGGTCACGCGCGAGTGGAGCAAGGGCGCGACGGAGCGGCTCGATCGAGTGCACCCCTTCCGGAAGTACTTCGAGGAGCTCGAGATCGGCGAGACGCTGCTCACCCATCGCCGCACCGTCACCGAAAGCGACGTCGTGAACTTCGCCGGCATCTCGGGCGACTTCTTCTATGCCCACATGGACGACGTGGCGGCGCGCGACTCGCTGTTCGAGAAGCGCGTTGCGCACGGCTACTTCGTGCTCTCGGCGGCCGCGGGCCTCTTCGTGGACCCGGCGCCGGGTCCCGTGCTCGCCAACTACGGCCTCGAAGGGCTTCGCTTCGTGAAGCCGGTGTACATCGGGGACACCATCCGCGCGCGCCTCACCTGCAAGCAGAAGACGGCCAAGGAGGACCGCGAGGGGCAGATCCCCCAGGGTGTCGTGCACTGGGACGTGGAAGTCCTCAACCAGGAGGACGAACCGGTGGCGG
>DASTGQ010000474.1:0-3415 GCA_035718985.1 Gemmatimonadaceae bacterium | reverse complement strand
TGGACATCGCCATCCAGCTGCAGACCCAGAATGCCATTGGCAGCACGGCGGCGAGACGGCGCACCTCGGTTGACATCAGCCAAACGATCGCTCGCCACTGGACGCTGTCAAGGCGGGACATGGGTGCGCGACGGAGCTCTCGTACCGGCACTGGCGACGCCATGCGCTTCAGGCCAATGAACACGAGCACCGAGATCGACAGCGCCGCCGCGGCCTTCACCGTCGCGAGCGCCAGCGCAGGGAGCCGAAGATGACGCCACCGACGATCCTGCCGACGTGGCCAGCATGACCATGAAGCTGACGGCGTGCGTCGAGACGCCGCGCTGTCCTTGCAGGTATGCGGTCGAGTAGTCCCTACGGTCCCCGGATGACCATTCGCGAGGCGAGCGCCGTCGGCTACTGGATCTGGATGTAGAGCGGGACGGGCCAGAGCCGGAGGATGTCGCCGCGCGGAGTCGGCGGCTTGTCGTTGCGCAGCTTGGTGAACTGCTTCCATCCGGTGAACTGCACCGGCTCTTCCTTGATGTCGCGCCAGTAGGTGTCACGCTTCATCCATGGCGGGCCGAAGCCATCCATGTCCATCACGATCTGCACGCGGGGATCGAGCTGGATCCTGTCCGCGTGCGTGACGCCCTTGGGGGTGAAACGATGCACGACGAGGATCTTGGGCGGCAGCTTGTACTTGTCCACGAGGTTGGCGAGGAACCGCGACGCGTAATTGATGTCCGCGGCGTCGTACGTGCCGACCCGGGTGCCGGGAATGGCCTTGCCCTTCATGGCGAACTCGGGATCGATGCCCAGGTGCACGTCCGGCCGGATCAGGAACTTCTCGATCCACGGCAGCTCTGCCTGCAGCGTGCTCTGTCCCACCTGCAGGTCGACGAACATGAGCGCATTCCGGCTGCGTGCCCACCGATACACCATCTCGATCGTCGCGCTGTCGTGCCGCGTGCGGTACTTGCCGCTCGGCCCCGGGGTGGCGTCGGCGACGAGCACGATCATGTGCAGCGCGGGGATCGCGGGCGTCGCCGGATCGATGCGATTCCACGCCGCCACCTCGGCGTCGAGCTTGCGGAGCATCTCCTCGTGATCGAACTCGCCGAGAATCCCCATGCGCCGCGATTTGGGGTTGCCATAGAAGGCCACGATGCGCTTCCCGGGAAGGATGCTCCCCGGCAGCGGCGCTGGTCCCTTCACGGGCCACAGCGAGTCCAGCGGACTTCCCGTGTCGCGGAAGGCGGGATGACGATCGCCTGACTTCGGCCCGATGCGCCACGGTGCCCTGGGCGCGGCGCTGTCGCGCGCTGCGGTACTGTCGGCGATCGCGCGCGGCGCGGGCCGACGGCCGACCGGAGTCCTGTCCATCACCGTCGCCCGGCGTGCCGCGATGAGCGAGTCCACCGTGTCCGCTGGAACCCCGGAGAGTGCGGTCGAGATGCCGCGGGTGCTCCCGTGCGTGGCCATGCCCGCCTCGCCGGCATGCAGCACGTGGTCGGAGGCGGCAAGACCGGCCGCGGCACAGGCGATCGTGAGTGATCGGACGAGGTAGCGGGCGGGATCGCGCAGTGGCATGTCGAGGACGAGACAGGGCGAGCGGACAACGGGACCACGCACGATCGCCAGCGGGCGCGCGGCGCGGAAGGCCGATCAGGGATCGAGGAACCCAGGCGCGATCGGCGCCATGCGAATCGTGACGATCGCGACCTTCGGCTTCGGGAGAGCCGCTGTAGTCCGGATCCGTCGTCACGCTGACGGGCGAAGGCGGTGTCCTGCCCTCAGCCGTCCAGAGCCCGGAGCAGCTTCACGGCTTGCGGGGAAGGTGAATGGTGAACGTCGTCCCCTCCTCCGCTGACGAACGCACGGACACGTTGCCGCCATGCGACGCGACGATGCGCTCCACGATGTAGAGCCCGAGCCCCTGGTGTCGCCGGTCGGGCGTCGAGGTGGGCACCCCGACCCTGTGTCCTTCCTGGAAGATCGCCGCCTGCTGCTCCTCGGGGATGGGCGGCCCCTCGTTGTGCACCGACAGCGTCACTTCGTCGGCCTCACCGTGGGCGGTCACCCGGATGGGCTTCCCTCGCGCGCCGTGCTGCACCGCGTTCGCCACGAGGTTCGTCAGCGCTTGCGTGAGTCGGTCCGCATCCCAGAGGCCCGACAGGTCGCCGCTCGTTTCCACCTGCACGACACTGTCCGGGTACGCGGCCGCGATCTCCACCACCACGTCGTGCACGAGCCGCACGCCATCCACCGCGCTTCGGACGACCGGGATGGTGTCATCGAGCCGCGTGCGCGTGAACTCGACCAGGTCCAGCACCATCCGGTTCATGCGTCGCGCGCTGCTCGACGCGCGTGTCACGAGCGTGCGATTCGGCTCCTCCAGGCCCCCCGCATCGAGCATGAAGCGCGTGGCCATGATGATGGCCCCAAGCGGCGAGCGCAGGTCGTGGCTGAGGATCGCGAGGAACCGCTCCTGCGTTTGCCCAACCGACTGGCTGAAGCGCGACACCGACTCGGCGATGGCCTGGTCGATGGCCTCGTTGAACCGGATCAGGTCCTTCAAGTCCGTTCGCGCTCCACCCGCATCCTCGGCGAGCCACAGACGAGTGACGCTCGCCCGCAGTGCGCGGAACTCGGCGACCATCTGGCCGACCGTGAACCCGCTGTCGGCGCGGCCGGCGCCGTGCTCCTGCGCGGCAGTTGCGCTCCGCAGGTTGTCGGCGTCGCGCTCCCCGCGCGCCTTCTCACCCTGCGTCGAATCCGACTGCGGCCGTTCCAGGTCGTCCGCGATGACGAGCAGCATGTCCCTCGCGTGGTCCCGTAGCGCGGCGACGTTCATCTCGCCGCCGCCCGGCAGGCTGCGGGCGAACGTTTCCCATTCGGCGAGGATCGGTTCCAGGTTGTCGCGAATGAAGCTCGAGAGCCTCGGCGCGTCCTGGTGTGCAGGCGGCGCCGGAGGGAGCGGGCTCAGTGGCGCCATGCTCACTTGCCGTTCCCGGCTGTCTCCTGCGCGGACGCGTCCGCTGGCGCGTCACGCGACGATCCTTCGCGTCGGCCCAGGGCCACGCCACCGAGCTGTCCGAAGTATGCCTCGACGCCCCAGAGGATCACCTCTCGTGTCCACGCGATGCGGGCGTCGTCCGGGACGATCTTCGCGCGCTCGATCATGTCCGTGAGGGCCAGGATCACGACGCCTGGCGCCACGCCGACCTCCTGCTCGCCGCGCACGTACGTCCACACTCCGTCGCGCAGTTCCTGCTCGCCGACCGGAGTGGCGGCGAGCGCGTCGACGATCACCGCCCGCAGGTCGCGGGCGTCGTTGTGCTGGGCAACCGTACGCGTGGCTGCGCGGGCAGGTGGGAGCCGATCCATGGTGCCTTCTGATACGTCGAAGCAGGCTGGCCGGAACGACTGAAGC
>DASTGQ010000473.1:0-4706 GCA_035718985.1 Gemmatimonadaceae bacterium | reverse complement strand
CATATTTTGCTCCGAAAGAGTCTCTGAAGTCAAAGTGAGGCTGCCGAGAACGGAAGCCTACGCCTGGGGGACAACGCTAGCCGTTCGTGCCCGTCGCCGCCTCAGGGTAAACGCTGACTTTGTAGCGCTTCCGGTTCTTGTGCTCGAACTTCACGACGCCGTCGACGAGGGCGAAGATCGTGTAGTCGGAGCCCACGCCGACGTTCGTGCCAGGGTGGTACTTCGTGCCGTCCTGCCGGATGATGATGTTGCCGGCCCGTACACGCTCTCCGCCGAAGCGCTTGACACCCTGGTATTTGGGGTTGCTGTCGCGACCGTTGCGCGAGGAGCCGACACCCTTCTTATGCGCCATGTATCAATTCCTCTCAGCCGAGGCTGATGTCGTTGATGCGAATCTCGGTGAAGCCCTGCCGGTGACCGCGCTTTCGCGCGTAGTTCTTCCGGCGCTTGTGCTTGAAGACGACGATCTTGTCGCCGAGCCCATGCTTGACGATTTCGCCCGTGACCTTGGCGCCAGAGAGCGCCGGGACACCGGTGCGAACGTTCTGTCCATCGGAGCCAAGCAGGACATCATTGAACTCGACGGACCCGCCTGCCTCACCCACGATGGAAGGAATGCGATATTTCTTGCCCGGCTCGACACGGAACTGCTTGCCGCCGGTGCGGATGATGGCGTAGGACATGAAAGACGCTCGGGAACGTGTGACGTAGAGCCTAAGAAGTTAGCTGGACTCAGCTTAGCTGTCAACTCGGGGCGGTCTGTTCTTTGGTTCTTCGGTTCTTCCGCTTTTCGGTTTCTCGGTGAACGGCCGGCATCGGACGCCACAAGCCGCCCGACGCCGGCCGTGAACCGAAGAACCGACGAGCCGAACAGCAGCGGCTGCGGAGCAGCCGCTACGCGACGGCGTACTGCTGCGTCACGTCCCGTCCGGCGCTCTTCACCACCAGCTTGAACTCGTCCGGCTTCAGCAGCGGATCGTCCCGCAGCTCCAGCGAGAAGCCGACCGTCTTCTCGAGCTTCCGCATGAGGTCGGCTTCGTTCTCCATCGCGTACATCACGACATCCGGATGGAGCTTGACGAGCAGCGGGTCGCGGCGACCCTCCACACCGATCCGCTTCACGCTCCGCTCCATGCGCCGCAGGATGGTCTCGGCCGTGAACACCCGGCCGGTGCCATGGCAGGTCGGACACGCCTCCGTCATGCTCTGGAGGTGACTCTGCCGGACCCGCTGGCGGGTCATCTCGATCAGCCCGAGGTCGGATACCGCAAACGCCTTCGTCCGGGCGCGGTCGCGGCCGAGGTGGGTCCGGAGCTCCTGGAGCACCTTGTCGCGGTTGGACTTGGTGTCCATGTCGATGAAGTCGCAGACGATGATGCCGCCCACGTCGCGCAGCCGGAGCTGGCGGGCGATCTCGCGCGCCGCCTCGATGTTGGTCTTGAGGCTCGTCTTCTCCGGGTCCTTCTTGCCGACGAAGCGCCCGGAGTTGACGTCGATCGAGATGAGCGCCTCGGTCGGCTCGATGATCAGGTAGCCGCCAGAGGGGAGGTCGCACCGCCGCTTGAAGAGGTCGCGGATCTCGGTCTCGATCTCCGCCTTGTCGAACAGCGGAACGTCCTCCTCGTACAGGACAATGCGCTCGAGGAGCTCGGGAGCGATCCCCTTGAGGTACTCGACGATCTCGTTGTAGATCTGCTTCGAGTCGACCGTCACGCGCTCGACCTTGTCGCTGAAGATGTCGCGGATGAGGCTGCGGGTCAGCGACGTCTCGCGATGCACGAGTGCAGGGGGGCGCACGAAGTGCGTCTTCTTCTTGATGCGCTTCCAGGCGCTCATGAGCGACTGGAGCTCGCGCTCGATCGTCTCCGGCGTGACGTCCTCGCCGACGGTGCGTACGATGACGCCCCCCGAATCCTCCGGCAGCATCCCTTCCACCAGCGCGCGCAGGCGCTTGCGTTCCTCGCGGTCGCCGATCTTGCGGCTCACGCCGACGCGCGACGCAAAGGGCATGTAGACGAGGAAGCGTCCTGCCATGGAGACCTGCGCCGTGACGCGCGGACCCTTGGTGGAGATCGGCTCCTTGCTGACCTGGACGAGGAGCTCCTGTCCCCGCTTCAGGATATCCTGGATGGGCGGTGCGTCGCGCTCGTCGCGCTCAGGCTCGCGGAAGCTCTCCTCGCCCTCGTCGTCGTCCTCGTCTCCACCGGCATCGGGGTAGACGAGATCCGAAGAGTGCAGGAAGGCGCTCTTCTCCGTGCCGATGTCGACGAACGCTGCCTGGAGGCCAGGCAGCACGGCGTCGACCTTCCCGAGATAGATGTCGCCGACCATCCGACGTGCGTCGGGACGGTCGACGAGGAGCTCAACCAGCTCGTCGTCCTCGAGGATGGCGACCCGCGTCTCGCGCTGGGTCGCATTGATCAGGATCTCTCGTTTCATCGTGGACCGCGCGCACTGGAACGCCCGGCGACTCGGGCGCCGCGGCGCGGCATGGAAGAAGTGGGACGTTCCGGCGCGTCGAACCCGCGCGCCGAATCGAAACAGGATTGGTCGCCGATGCCGGCCGCGTGATCGACCACGCTGGCTCCGGGCGCTCCGCACCAACGGTCGAGCCGGCCACGCGCCGAAGGCGTGACAGGACGACAGTGATGGCGGCCGCCATGAGCCGGAGCAGCGTGCGATCTCCCGGGAGCCCCCGGGAATGCGCGGAAGCAACGGCGAACGCGCGAAGTCGGCCGACGACAGCCTCGGCCGAGCGCGCGCGCAGGGTCATCCGGCCGCGACACGAGTCGCCGAGCCACGCCGGATGGGAAACGAGAAGGGCGGTATTCACTGCTGGATAGTTAACGCCGAACCGGGACTGCCGAAAGGCTGAGGAGTGGAGGACCGCAGGACCGGACGACTGAAGGACCGAAGGACCGAAGGACCGAAACATCAGACCGGAAGGTCGTTCCGGTCCTGCGGTCATGCGGTCATCCTGTCATCCGGTCATCCGGTCATCCGGTCATTCGCCCCTTCAGTCAGCCAACTCCTTCAGGATGTGCCTCGCGATGACCAGTCGCTGGATCTCCGAGGTGCCTTCGCCGATCTCGCAGATCTTGGCGTCGCGCATCATGCGCTCGACCGGATAGTCGCGGGTGTAGCCGTAGCCGCCGAACACCTGCACGGCCTTGGTGGTGGCGCGCATCGCGAGCTCGGAGCAGAAGAGCTTGGCCATCGCTGCCTCCTTGCTGAACGGGCGGCCATTCTGCGCCAGCCACGCGGCGTGGAACATGAGGTGGCGCCCGGCCTCGAGCTCGGTGGCAATGTCGGCGAGCTGGAAGGAGATCCCCTGGAACTCGCCGATGGGCTTGCCGAACTGCTTGCGGACGGTGGCGTACCGCCGCGCCTCGTCGTAGGCGCCCTCGGCGATACCCAACGACAGGGCGGCAATGCCGATTCTTCCGGAGTCCAGCGTGCGCATGAAGTTGGTGAACCCCTGTCCTTCGACGCCGACCAGGTTTTCCACCGGCACGTCCACGTCCTCGAAGATCAGCTCAGCCGTGTCGGAGGCTCGCCAGCCGAGCTTGTCCTCCTTCTTGCCGGCCCGGAAGCCCGGCATCTCCGGCAGCGAAGGATCGTGCCCGATGCCAAGTCCGCGGATCTTCTCCATGTCCGACGTCTTCTTCGTGAGGATGAAGGAGCTGATCCCCTTCGTGCCCCTGGAAGGGTCGGTCACGGCAGTCACCACAAAAATCTCCCCGACGCTGCCGTGGGTGATGAAGCGCTTGGTGCCGTTCAGGACGTATCGATCGCCCTTTCGTACCGCGGTGGTCCTGGTACCCCCGGCATCGGACCCGGCGTCCGGCTCGGTGAGGCCGAAGCCCCCGAGCACGCGACCGCTCGCCAGGAGCGGCACGTAACGCGCGCGCTGCTCGTCGGTGCCGAAGTTCACGATCGGCGACGTGCCGAGCGTCGTGTGCGCCGAAACCGTGAGCCCGGTGGAGGCATCCACGCGCGCCAGCTCGTGGATGGTGATCATGTAGCTGAGCAAGTCCAGCCCGGCCCCGCCGAGCTCCTCGCTCCAGGGTACGCCAAGGAGGCCGAGCTCGCCCATCTTCTTCACGTTCTCCCACGGGAAGATGGCGTCCGCATCGAACTTCGAGGCGACGGGCGCGACTTCGTCGCGGGCGAACTGGCGGACCATCTCGCGCACGGCGAGGTGCTGCTCGGAGAAGTAGAGGGCGTCGTCCATGCGACTCGATGGGGATGGGGGGCGATGTCAGGCTGCTTCGGTATCGTCGGCGCCGCGCAGGAGCGCGAGGAACCGGTCGCCGTACTTCTCGATCTTGGCAGGACCCACGCCGCGGATTTCGCCCAGCGCATACGGTGAGCGAGGGCGACGTACGGCCATCTCGATCAGGGTGCGGTCGGCGAACACGACGTAGGCCGGTACCTTGTCCTCGCGGGCGATGCTGCTGCGCAGGGTGCGGAGCCGCTCGAGAAGCTGTGCATCGGACGCGCTCGGCACCAACTCTTCGACCGGCGGCCGCGGCGCACCCGGGGCTTTTCGCTTCTTCGGCGCAGCGCGCGTGCCGGCGGCGGCGCGCTCGCGGCGGCTGGAATCGTGGGTACCGAGGCAGTTGTCGCAGCCGCCGCAGTCCTTGCCCGCAGCAGGGTCGCCGAAGTAGCGGAGCACGAATCCGCGCCGGCAGCCGGTCGCGTAG
>DASTGQ010000472.1:0-3624 GCA_035718985.1 Gemmatimonadaceae bacterium | reverse complement strand
CCTCCCCGGCAGGTGGAACCTGCCTTGCTTCGCCAACGATCAAGGACCCACGAAGTCCAGCGTGCACCGTCCCGAGCGCGTGTCGAACTCCACACGAGCGTCTCGACCGTCCGGCTCGCTCACCGTCTGGATCTTGCGGACGCCGGTGATACGGTGGCTGAGATGGCTCCCCATTGCGTGCGGATCACCGAGAATGATGTCGACGCGTCCACCACGGCGGTCGTAGTCCACCGCCAGCAGCTCGTAACCCCGATCGACACTTTCGATGCCGCCGGGCGACGTCGCAGCGAGCGAGAACCGGGCCTTTCGCCCGGCGTTCCGATCGGTCACCTCCTGCAGGAGCGTGCGCCATTCCTCGGGGCTCGTACTCGGCCGGGTCTCGCCGAACACGAGGCGTGCATCGGGCTCCTCGTCCTCGGGGAGCTCGGGAGCGACGAGCACGCTGCACGGCGCGCCCCGAATGATACCCGTGGACACGCTGCCCACGAGGAGTCGTTCCACGAGTGAATGGCGGCGCCGGCCACAGCCGATGAGCTGGGCGTCGTGTTCCTCGGCGTAGCGGAGCAGCGCCCCGACCGGATCGCCGCTGAGGATGGCGGTATCGAGCTGAACACGCGGTGATTGGGGCAGCGCGTCGAGGAATCGGGAGAACAGCGCCCGCGTGCGGCGCTCGTGCTCCTCCTGGACGCCGAGGTCACGACCGTCGAGATGCTGATGGAGGTTCTCCACGTGAACCAGGACGAGTCGGCCGTTTTCGGCAATCATGCCCATGGTCGCGGCCGCCGCCCGCACGCTTGCCCCGCTGAAGTCGACCGCAACGATTGCGCGCTCGATGGGCACACTCGCTTCTGGTGGCACGACGAGCACGGGGCTTTCCGCATTGCGAACGACCTCGAGCGCTCGCTCGCCATAGAGGAATCGGCCGAGCCGACCATGCCGTCCCGTGCCGATCACGATCGCGCTCGCATGGCGCGAAGCCGCGACTCCGGCGACCGACGAGCCGGGTGCGCCCTCGATGACGTCGATGTGCACCTCGCGCTCGCCGGCCGCCGGGGCGAGCCGGCTTCGTAGCTCGGCGGCGACTTCGTCGCGCTCGCGCTGGTAATACTCCTCAGGCAGCGGCGGGAGCCCCGCCACCGCCGTTCCCATGTCACCCATCTCGATGACGCTCATCGCATGAAGCTCGGCATGACGCTGTCCGGCAAGCCAGCTGGCCATTGCAATGGCGCTGTCACCCCCGTCGAATGGCTTGAGGGCAACGAGGACGGGACCGATTTCGGGAGCTGCCGCCCCGCGCTTGGTGCCACGGTCGAGAACGTTGAAGTGCGTCATGGGAATCGTTCCTCGAGGTGTGTCGACAATCGTGCCGTGGTCTCGACGTCGCGGCGCCAATGGCGCCGGCGCTCGACACCCCCAAATTGCCCGATTCGGGACTGATTCACCGTCGGGCGATGGGCTGATCTTTCGTCGGCAATTCCCTGCACCGGTTGGAGGGAAAGTGCCGACCGTGACGAGCCGCGGGCCGTCAGCGGCTGGTGCGCAGGGCGTTGAGGATGACGGCGATGTCGAGCGCCTCCTGGAGCCCGGCACCAATGACCGGTGGGATGTAGCCGAATGCGGCGATGACCATGGCGACGGCACTGAGGCCCAAGCCCACCCGGATGCTCTGTCGCGCGATGCGCAACGTGCGTCGACTGAGGCTGATGAGGTCGGCCACGCGAGTGACGTCGTCGGTGAGGAGGACGGCATCGGCCGCTTCGGCGGTGATGCCGCCGCCGTGTGCCGCCATCGCGACGCCGACGTGCGCCGCGCTCAACGCCGGCGCGTCATTCGTACCGTCGCCGACCATGAGCACTCGCTCGCCTTCCCCGACGAGCTGATTCACGATGGCGACCTTGTCCCCCGGAAGTAGTTCCCCTCGCGCCTCGGTGATCCCAACCGCCGAGGCGACGGCAGCCGTGTGCGCCGCGCTGTCGCCAGAGAGCAGCAACGTGCGGCGCACGCCCAGCTCCCGGAGGCGCGTGAAGAACGCAGGGAGCCCTGGGCGCAACCGATCGGCGAACTCGATAAACCCCTCCCAACGCCCGTCGATCACGATGAACGCGCGCAACCCCGAATCGCTACTGCCGGCAGGAAGGGGCTCGAGCTGCGGCTCCTCGGCGCACGCCGCGGCGTAGCTTCTCGCTCCGACGCAGACGTCATGCCCATCGACCGAGCCACGCACTCCCCGGCCCGGGTCTTCGAGCACGCGCTCCGCAGCCCCGACAGGAATACCGCGCTCCGACGCCGCAGTCACGACCGAGCGTCCGAGCAAATGACCGGAGTGATTCTCCACGGCAGCGGCGACTCTGAGCAGCTCGGTCTCGCTGCGTTGGCCGATCGACACGACGTTGTTCACTGCGGGAGTTCCGATCGTGAGCGTGCCGGTCTTGTCGAACACAGCGGTACGCGCGGTCGCCAGCTGTTCGAGCGCGCCGCCATTCCGGACGATGACGTGCGCGCGCGCCGCACGGTTGACGCCGCCGATGATGGCGACCGGAGTCGCGAGGATCAGGGGACATGGCGTGGCAACGACGAGCACGGCGAGAACGCGATCCCAATCCCCGCTCGCGGCATAGGCGATCGCGCACACGGCGAGCGTGATGGGGGTGAACCAGACGGCGTACCGGTCGGCGACACGCTGGAGCGGGGCCTTGGTCGCCTGCGCGGTGCGCACGAGCTCCACGATCCGCGCATACTGGCTCTCTCCGGCGATGGCTGTCGCACGGATCGTGAGTGCGCTTTCCAGGTTGAGCGTTCCGCTGAGCAGTTTCACCCCCGCCTCTGCCTGCAGCGGCATCGGCTCACCGGTCAGGCGGGCCGTGTCGACGTGCGAATAGCCGCGTACCACCTCGCCATCGCAGGGCACCATCTCGCCGGGCCGCACGAGGAGGAAGTCGCCGACGCGGACGGCGTCCACCGGCAGGTCCTCGACCTCCGAGACATCAGCGTGCGGGAGCAGGTGCGCGACCTGCGGCGCATCCGCTTCGAGCGCACGAACCGCCGCCGACGCGCGGCCTTCCGCGTACTCGTCGAGCGCTTCTCCTCCTGTCTGCATCAGGACGATGACGAGACCCGCGAGCGGCAGGACGAGCACGACCGCCACGATAACGGCCAGGGTCGCCACGAGGTCGGTCGCGAAATGTCCGCGCATGGCCTGATGCACGGTGTTCCAGACCACCGGCATCCCGAGGACGACCAGACCGACGAGCCAGACACGGTCGCCGAGCTGCGGAGATCCAATCAGCCGCGCGCCAAGGCCCACGCCAAGCCAGAGGAGCGCGATGCCGGGCAGCAGCCACGCGCGCCACGGGGGAGCGTCGGCATGCTCCAACGCACCGGCGTGCGGCACGCGCTTGCCCCCACGAGCGGACAGGGACACGGTTGCGCTCATGGTCGAAGAATACTGCCCGAATCGCTCCTGCGCCGTCGGGACTTCAGTCCTCATGTGTCGGCGCGTCCCCGACAGCGATCCGGGCCCACACGTTCCTACCATTCGAGCCTACGACTGTCCGCCGCGTCGGACGGGACCATCGCGCGACCGCGAGCGCCAAGCCATGTTAGCGGGAGTGCCGTCGTGGGAGA
>DASTGQ010000471.1:0-4458 GCA_035718985.1 Gemmatimonadaceae bacterium | reverse complement strand
CAACCTCGTGCTCGACGCCGAAGGGAAGAAGATGTCGAAGAGCCGGGGCAACATCGTGGAGCCGTGGGGGGTGCTCGAGCGCCACGGCGCCGATGCGACACGCCTGTTCCTCGTGAGCAGCAGCAAGGTGTGGGAGCCGCGCGCCTTCGACGAGAACGTGCTGCGCGCCGGTGCCGGCCGGTTCCTCGTCACGCTCCGCAACATCTACAGCGGGATGTTCGCGCAGTACGCGAATTTCGGCTGGACGCCGTCCGAGCAGGATCCGGCCGTGGCGGAGCGGCCGGTGCTCGATCGCTGGGTGCTGTCGCGGCTCGCGACGGTGGAGCGCGCGGTGGACGCGGCGATGACGGCGTACGACGCCACCGTCGCGGCGCGGGTGCTGATGGAGTTCGTGGACGACGACGTCGCGAACTGGTACGTGCGCCAGTCGCGCAAGCGGTTCTACGACGTGGACACGACGGACAGCCGCGCCGCGTTCGCCACGCTGCATGAGGTGCTGGTCGTCACGTGCCGACTGCTCGCGCCGATCGCTCCGTTCGTCACCGACTGGATGCACCGCGAGCTGACCGGCGAGTCGGTGCACCTCGCGTCGTACGTCCGCGCCGGCGCGGACTCGGTGCGTGACGAGGCACTGGAGCGGACGATGCTCGCGTTGCGCGAGCTGGCGCGGCTCGGGCGAGGCGCGCGCGAGCAGGCGGGCATCGCCGTGCGGCAGCCGCTGCCGCGCCTCGTGTGCGTGGCGCCGGGCGTGTCGGAAGGGTCGCTGGCGCCGCTGCTGCCCGTGCTGGCGGCAGAGCTGAACGTGAAGGCGATCGAGCTGGCATCGAGCGGTGACGCGCTCGTCATGCTGGAGGCGAAGCCCAACTTCCGTGCGCTCGGGAAGAAGTTCGGCAAGAAGACTCCGCTCGCCGCGGAGGCCGTGACGCGGTTCACGAGCGATCACCTGCGCGCGTTCGAGCGCGGAGAGCCGCTGGTGGTGACGGTGGATGGTGAATCGCACGAGCTGGCCGCGGACGACCTGACGATCGTGCGTCGGGCGTCGGGCGAGCTGGTGGTGCAGGAGGAGCACGGCTTCTTTGCCGCGCTCGACATCACGGTCACTCCCGAGCTGAAGAGTGAAGGATTGGCACGTGAGGTGATCAGCAGGGTACAGCGTATGCGAAAGGAGGCGGCGCTCGAGGTGAGCGACCGCATCCGCCTCTTCATCTCGGGCGACGTGCCGGTTCTCGAGGCAGCCGAGACGCATCGCGACTGGATCGCTGATGAAGTGCTCGCCACCGAACTCACGGTCGGCGCAGCACCGCAGGAACACATGCTGGCGAGGCAGGCGGTGGATCTCGACGGGATCCGCGCCGACCTCGCCCTAACCAGGGACGAGTAGCGATGGCCACGTCAGAGAACGCGACCACGAAGGCCGGCAAGTCCAAGCCGATGGCGAAGAAGCAGCTCCAGCACTTCGAGAAGCGGTTGCTCGAGGAGCGGAAGCGCGTGCTCAGGGAGCTGGGGAAGTACGACGAGGCCTTCGGCGCCACGTCCCAGGAATCCGATGGGGACCTGAGCAGCTATTCCTTCCACATGGCCGATCAGGGCACTGATGCCATGGAGCGGGAGAAGGCGTTCCTGTTCGCGAGCAAGGACGGCCGGTTCCTCTGGCACATCGATGAAGCGTTGCGGCGGCTGTATCGCGCGCCGGAAACGTTCGGCAAGTGCCACAATTGCGGGAACGACATCGCGTTCGATCGCCTGGATGCGCTGCCGCACGCGCGTTACTGCATCGAGTGCAAGCAGCGGGAAGAAGATGCGAAGGGGAAGTAACGCCGCACTCTTCTGGCCGGTGATCGTGTTCGTGACGGTGCTCGATGTCGTGACGAAGGCGATCGCCGTGCGGGCGCTCGTGCCGCAGCGCGTGCCGCACGAGGTGCTCGGTGATGCCCTGCGCTTCACGCTGGTCTACAATCCCGGCGCCGCGTTCGGGCTGAACCTCGGCTCGCAGTCGCGGTGGATCTTCACGGCGCTCACGCTCGTCGCGCTCGTCATACTGTGGCGCCTGTACCGCTTCACGCGGCGCGGCGACTACACGCGCGTGCTCGCGCTCGCCCTCGTCTGCGGCGGCGCGCTCGGCAACCTGATGGACCGCCTGCGCTCCGACCTCGGCGTCGTGGACTTCCTGGACGTCGGGCTGGGCACGATGCGCTGGCCGACGTTCAACGTGGCCGACATGGCGGTGAGCGTCGGCGCCATCATGCTGGCGTGGGTGCTCTGGCAGGAGGATCGCGCCATCGCCGTCGCCACGAACCCGGCCAGCCCTGCCCAGGGTACAACCTCAGGCAGTGCGTTCGCGGGCGCGGTACCCGCCGAGCGAGGGGACGGCGTCTGAGCGATTCCATGACGACCCCCAGTGCTTCGGCGCGGCTGTTCTGGGGCACGGCCGCTGCGGTGATCGTGGTGGACTTCATCACCAAGCTCCTCGCCGAGCACTTCCTGGTGCCCCGCTACGTGCCGCACCGCGTCATCGGCGAGGTGGTGCGCTTCACGCTGGCGTACAACCCGGGCGCGGCGTTCAGCATGTCGCTCGGTCAGTACTCGCGGTTGATCTTCGGCGGCTTCGCCGTGATCGCGCTCGTAGTGCTCTGGCGGCTGTACCGGATGACTGGCGCCGGCGCGCGGGCAGGGGACCGGCTGCGCATCGTGGCGCTTGGGCTCGCCTTTGGCGGGGCGGCTGGCAACCTGATGGATCGCATCCGCTCTCCGCAGGGCGTGGTGGACTTCATCGACATCGGACTCGGTGACGTCCGCTTCTGGACGTTCAACGTGGCCGATTCGGCAGTGACGATCGGCGCCATCCTCCTCGCGTGGTCGTTGTCGCGCGAGGAGCGCGAAAACAACGCCGCCCGTGCTGCGGCGGCGCGTCACGACGACGTGCCCTCGGGCGCGCCGGGACAGGACGCGTGACGCCGGCCGGCGACGCCGGCGCCGGCCTTCCCGACTTGCCCGAGGGCACGCGTCACGAGATCACGGCTGGCGTGGAGGCGCAACGACTGGATCTCTTCGTGGCCGGCGCGCTCGAGCTGTCCCGCACGCAGGCCGCCACGCTCATCGCCACGGGGCGCGTCTCGGTGAATGGCCGTACCGAGCGGGCGAGCTACCGTCCCGAGGCGGGTGACCGCGTCGTGGTGGTGATCCCGCCGCCCGTGGCGCGGCCGGTGACGCCCGAAGCCATCCCGCTCACCATCGTTTACGAGGACGCCGAGGTGCTGGTGGTGGACAAGCCGGCGGGGATGGTAGTGCATCCCGCCCCCGGCAACTGGTCCGGCACCCTCGTCAACGCGCTCAAGGGGCGCGGCGGTGATCTCTCGGGGCTGGGTGGCGAGGACCGTGAGGGGATCGTCCACCGCCTGGACAAGGAGACGTCGGGGCTTCTGCTGGTGGCCAAGACCGACCGCGCGCACCGCGTGCTGGGGGCGGCAATGGCGCGCCGGGAAATCGTGCGCCGGTACGCCGCACTGGCGTGGGGGCACCTGGACGGCGACCGGCTGACGGTGGACAAGCCGATCGCGCGGGATCCGCGAGACCGAAAGCGCATGGCGATCGTCAGTACCGGGCGAGCGGCGCGAACGGACTTCGTGCGGCTCGCCCGGTTCGACGTGGTGGACCTGTTGCGAGCGCACCTGCACACCGGACGCACGCACCAGATCCGCGTGCACCTCGCGTCGGTGGGACATCCGGTGGTGGGCGACGACACGTACGGCGGTGGCGGCGGGCGGCGGCTGGTAACGATGCCGCCGAAGCGGCACTTCCTGCACGCGGCGTGGCTGCGCTTCCGGCATCCCGCCACGGGGGAGCCGATGGAGCTGCGCTCGCTCCTGCCGCCCGAGCTGGTCCTGGCCCTCGCGAGCGCGGCGGGAGCCGATGCGAGCACTTTCGGCCCCGACCCGCTGGATCACTTTGGCTTCTTCCGAGACGACGATCGCTGAGCTGCCGGTGGCGGCGCGGACTCTCCTGTTCCGCGTCGGACCGCGGGTGTACGGCTGCGACATCGATTGCGTGCGCGAGATCATCCCCTGGCGGCGCTCCACGCGCCTGCCCGGCGCGCCGGCGCACGTGCAGGGGCTGGTGAACCTGCGCGGGACCATCGTCACCGTGCTGGACCTCGCGGCGCGCCTCGAGCCGGATGCCGAGCGCGAGGGCGAGGCGCACGATGGGCGGTCGATCATCCTCGTGGAGCACGGCTCGCGCGTCGTGGGTGCGGCGGTGGACGAGGTGATGGACGTGCAGGCGATCACGGAGGAGCACGTGGAGGCCCACGGCGGCGCACGCGACGCGCTGATCCGCGGGCTCGGGCACTCGGAGAGCGACGTCGTCGTTCTCGTCGACATTCACACGTTGGTCACGCAGGTCCTGCTCTAAGGGGGCAATCGAGTGAGTCATACGGATCTCATCTGCGACGACGCGATCTTC
>DASTGQ010000470.1:0-3035 GCA_035718985.1 Gemmatimonadaceae bacterium | reverse complement strand
ACCGAGAAGGAGAAGAGCCCGTCCGACGCGAGCTTGAGCAGCTTGAGCGGTCCGTAGCTGGTGGTGCCGGCAAAGCGCTCGTCACGCTCCACCACGAGCCCCGTCTGTCGGAAGCCCACCCAGCTCCGCAACCCGCGCAGGTACCGGTGGTGCTCCGGCGCGGCGCGCATCTGGTCCACCACTCGGCGCGTCATCAGGGCGAAATCGCCGGAATCGAGCGGGAGCTTGGTGTCCGCCAGCGACGCCAGCAGGCGATAGAAGACGAAGTAGCTGAGGCGCAGCGGCCAGCTCTCCTTCCGCTTGGCCCGTTGCGCGTACACCACGTCGTAGCCCTCGCGCTGCTTCTCGAGCAGTGCGGGAATCGCCTCCGGCCGATCCTGCAGGTCGCCGTCCATCGCGACCACCACGTCACCGGTGACGAAGTCCAGCGCCGCGCTGAGCGCCGCCTGGTGCCCGAAGTTCCGCGACAGCGCGACGACCACCAGGCGTGGGTCACGCTTCGCCGCTGCTTCCAGCAGTGCGAGGGTGCCGTCGCGGCTTCCGTCGTCCACCAGCACGATCTCGTGCGGGCCGCCCGGGATGGCGTCCAGCACCGCGCCGAGCCGGTGCAGCAGCTCGCCGACTCCCGCTTCCTCGTTGTGCAGCGGGATGGCCACGGAGAGACGAATGCCCGTCGTCACCGGCGCGCGCGCCCCTTGAAGTACACCATGTTCCATAGCGTCACTCCTCCTACGCCCAGCGGATACGCCTCGAACACCACCGGCTCGAATGCATCGGTGAACAGTTGACGCCATTCCGCCAGCGGGCGCGGATACTCGCCGCGGTCCGCGCGGGCGAGAAAGCGCGAGACGGATGGCCGCTCCGGCAGCACCAGGTCGAACACGTGCACGTGTCCGTCGTCGGACAGCAGCGTGGCGAGGTGCGCGAGGATCCGGCTCGTGCTCGCCGTGTCGATGTGGTGGAACAGGCTGTTCGCGAGGATCAGGTCGAACCGCTCCTCGCGTGCCACTTCGTACTTCGTCACGTCGGCGACGACGAACTCGCGCCCGTGCCGACGGCGCGCGTTCTCGATGTACGCCGGATTGAAGTCGATGCCCAGGTAGTCGGCGCTGGCGAAATGATGCGTGTTCGTGCCCGGCCCGCAGCCCACGTCGAGCACCCGCCGCACCGTGCGCAGGTCGTTGTGCGCGAACAGGGGCGCCAGCTTCTGCTCGGCGAACGGGGCCTGCCAGAGGCGATAGGCCAGCGTGTTCTCCATCACCCGCGCGTGCAGCTTCATTCGCGCCACCGTACCTGGAAGGGACCGACCTCGGCGCCGAACGGGTACCGCTGCTCCAGCGCTGAAATCAGGTCGTCGCTCAACGGTGCCGAGAACGCCGGCGCGCGGTTGAGCACGATCGCCGTCACGCCGTGCGAGTCGAGCGCGCTGAGGATGCGCGCCGACCGGCCCGTGGTGTCGTCGAAGAAGTCGAACAGCGTCCGCGTCGGGTTCTTCAGCCCGGAGAGAAAGTAGACTTCCGGCATGTCCGGCGACGCCCACGTGTACCCCCCGCGCGCCCGTGCACGCAGCAGCAGGATCAGCGGCCGGTACACGACCGCGTGGGGGGTCGGGACCTCGATGCCGCCGCGCGGCAGGGCGAGCACGGTGGTGGGCAGGTACGGCCGGTAGTACACGGCCATCGTGTAGAGCGTCGTCCGGTTGGCGCGCGTCACGGCGAACGCCAGGTAGAACGCCATCACCAGTCCCACCACCGCCCGGCTGGCGATGCGCAGGTACGCCGACAGCGCCACCGCCGTCAGCAGCACCAGCGGCGCCACGTAGCAGAAGTAGTTCGCGACGAAGTAGGGGAACTGCACCAGGTTGCAGAGCGCCATCACGCAGAGGAGCGCCATCAGCCGCGGGCGCAGCAGCGGCTCGCTTTCGTCGGCCGCACGTTCGCGCCACAGCACCGCGACCGCCGCCATCGAGAGCAGCGGCAGCACGTTCTGCACGCTGAACCACACCTCGCGGTAGACGACTCCCTTCCATCCGGCCACGACGACGATCGCCGCGAGCACGAGCCCGAGCGTCGCGAGTACCCACGCGCGACGCGCCGCCTTCTGCCGCGCCAGGAACGCCACCGCCACCAGCGGGATGCAGGCGAGCATCGTCCGCAAGCGCAGCACCGGCGACTCGGCGATGCCGAACCGCTTCATCGGCAGCACGAACACGCCGTTCACCAGCGCGCCCACCGAACCGCTGCGCACGTAGGGCACGAGGAAGAGCGCGATCGGCAGCGCGACGCCCGCGAGAAAGGGCGCGAGCAGCCGCGCGAGCGCGATGAACCGAGGCCGGCTCGCCCCCAGCGCCTTCCATTCGTTGCGGATCAGCAGCGCCGCCACCAGCGCGCTCGGCAGCACGAACTGGGCGATGTCGGGCACGGCGAGCTGACGCCGCACCAGCACGAGGAGCGCCGCCACGAAGGCCAGCAGCGCGCCGGTCACGAACACGGCGTAGGACGTTCCCCGTGACGTGTCGGCCGCGCGATCTTCGCCAGCGAGCGACTGCGCGCGGAACACGAGGTACAGCAGCACGCCGGCCACGTAGTACAGGCCGACGATCTTCACCAGGATGGAGAGTCCGCCCGCCACTCCCGCCAGCAGCAGCCAGCGCGCTCGGCCGTCTTCCATGTTGTGGCACAGCGCCGCCACGCCGAAGGTGGCGAGGAACAGGTTGTACCACGACGGCATCGCGGCCGAGTAGTTGGGCAGCGACCAGGCGACGGCGAGCAGGGTGACCATGGCCGCCGTGAGCGGTCGCACGAACCGCCGCGCGACCTGGAACACCGCCGGCACCCAGGCGAGGAACACCGCGAACAGCACGATGCGCATCGACCACAGGTTGGTGCCGAACATCCGGAACGCTCCGGCGTTCAGCCAGTCGAGGCCACCGGTGTAGATGTCGTCGAAGTCGCGATGCGGGAGCTGGCCCTGCAGCAGCCGTTCGGCGCTCTGCGCCATCGCGCCGTCGTCGTACGGCATCCAGCCGCGCCGCA
>DASTGQ010000469.1:0-6312 GCA_035718985.1 Gemmatimonadaceae bacterium | reverse complement strand
TGTCGATGAAGCCGGGTGCCACGTAGAAGCTGTCGGCGGCGATGACGGTGGTCGCGGTGGCGTCGTTCAGGTCGCCGATGGCGACGATGCGATCGCCGCGGATGCCGACGTCAGCGCGGATCCATGGATTGCCGCTGCCGTCGAGCAGGCGTCCGTGACGAATGAGAACGTCGAAGTGCTGCGATGCCTGGGCGGCGAGAGGCGAGGCACTGAGGAGCAGGGCTGTGCTGACGGCGAGCAGAGGCGACAGGAGACGTGACGACATGACCGGGGATGTGGCCGAGTGAGTCGAGCAAGTTGGACAATGCTACCCGCTCCGGATACGGTTACGCAATTTGTCGTGTTGAACGTACAGGTCGCGGAAACCTCGTCTCGCGTGGCGGCTGCGCGTCACGAGGTCGTTCGTGGATCACGGCACGGCTTCACCTGGTCCAGCTCAACATTTCCACGCCGCGAGCGTAGCACATTCGTGCGCCACGCGGCACCGCGCCGTCTCCCCTTGTCTTTCGTCCCTCCGATGTCGCTCCTTCGTCCGCGGCGACCACTCGCGTCGCTCGCTCTCGCGCTGCCCGCCTTCGCCGCGCCCCTGTTCACCAGTAGGGCGCAGTCACGCTCCGATGATCTCCCTCCGAAGGTGGAGATCGTGCGCACCGCGTACGGCGTGCCGCACATCGAGGCGCAGAACCTTCGTGCCGCCGGCTATGGACTCGGGTGGGCGATGATAGAGGACTACGGTCCGCGCATCGCCATCAACCTGCTGCGCGGCCGCGGCGCGATGGCGCGCTGGTTCGGGCACGACAGCATCGAAGGCGACTTCCTGGCGCAGCGCCAGTACAAGGCCGCGGTCGAGCACTATCCCGATCTCGACCAGGAGACGCGTGACATCTACGACGGCTTCGCCGCGGCGGCCAATCGCTACATCGAGTTGCACCCAAACGAGTTCCCCGCCGGCTTCCGTCCCAACTACACCGGTTACGACATCGCCGCGCGCGACGTGAACATGGCGAGCGCTGCGTCGGCTCGGCGCTTCCTCGCCAAGGTGGACCCGAGCTCCGTGCGCGGAAGGCGTGGTCAGCAGGCCACTGCGGCCGATCCGTCGGAAGGCGATCCGGAAAAGGGAATCGACCCGCTGGAAGAAGGCTCCAACGCGTGGGCGTTCGCGCCGAGCCGCACGAAGTCGGGGAAGGCGATCCTGCTTCGCAACCCGCACCTCAACTGGAACTCGGGCTACTACGAGGCGCAGATGACGGTGCCCGGCGTGGTGGACTTCTACGGCGACTTCCGCATGGGCGGCCCGTTCGGCGTGGTGGGTGGCTTCAACCGGGACCTCGGCTGGGCGACGACGAACAACGCGCCCGACCTCGAGGAGATCTACGCGCTCGACGTGGATCCGGTGCAGGCTGATCACTACCTGTTCGAGGGCACGTCGATCCCGCTCGAGCGCGAGCTCGTTACCGTGCCGTTCAGGAACGGAGACGGCGTCTCCACCGAGACGCGGGAGTTCTGGCGCACGCCGCTCGGTCCGGTGATCTGGCGCGACAGCGGCAAGGTGTACATCGTGCGCGCCGCCGGCGAAGGGGATTACCGCGGGGGCGAGCAGTTCCTGCGCATGATGCGCGCGCGTTCCCTCGCCGAGTGGAAGGACGTGATGCGGATGCGCGCGCGCGTGACGAGCAGCTTCACGTACGCGGACCGCGCCGGCAACATCTACTACCTGTGGAACGCCGCGGCGCCGGCATTCCCGAAGCCGACGGGCGGCGACACCGCCGCCGTACCGGCACACACGACGGCGGACATCTGGACGCACTACGTGCCGTTCGACTCGCTGCCGCAGCTCCTGAACCCGAAGAGCGGCTACATCCAGAACGAGAACAGCTCGCCGTGGTTCACCAATCTCGAGCAGATCATCGACTGGACGAAGTATCCGGCGTACATGCCGGAGCCGTCGTTCAGCCTGCGCAGCCAGATGGCGACGACCCTCATCGACACGAAGCAGAAGCTGAGCCTCGAGGACGTGATCCGGCTGAAGCACTCATACCACATGCTGCTTGCCGACCGCGTGAAGAGCGACCTCGTGGCGGCGGTGCGCGCGTCCAACCCCACGCCGGTGGTGGACTCGGCGATCACGATGCTGGCGGCGTGGGACAATACCGCAGCCCCGGAGAGCGAGGGAGGCGTGCTGTTCGAGAACTGGTGGACGCAGTACACGCGCGGCTCCAATCCGGACTCGATGTTCGCGCAGCCGTGGATCACCAGCGCGCCGGCCAGCACGCCGCGCGGGCTCAAGGATCCGCAGCGAGCCGCGCAGGCGTTCGCGAGCGCGGTGGACGCGACGGTGAAGGAGTATGGGCGCTTCGACATCCCGTGGGGCGAGGTGCACCGCGTGCGCATGGGGAACGTGGACGTGCCGGTGGGGGGCTGCGCCGGAGCGCTGGGCTGCTTCCGCGTGCTCAACTTCAGGACGGATCCGGATGGCAAGCGGGAGGCGTTCGGCGGCGACGGCTGGGTGCTGGCGGTGGAGTTCGGTGACCAGCCGCGCGCGTACTCGGTGCTGGCCTACGGGGAAAGCGACATCGCTGGCAATCCGCACGATACCGACCAGGCCGAGATGTTCGCCAGGGGCGAGATGAAGCGGGTACTGTTCCTCCCGAGGGACGTCGAAGCGGGAGTGATCAAGCGCTATCACCCGGGAGCGAAGGAGTAGAACCGATCGTGCTGCTCGTCCTGTTCTCCACCCTGCTGCTCCAGGTCACCGCGCCCGACACGAGCGTCGTGCAGGCCGCGCGCTCGCCGGCGTTCGCGCCCGATGGGCGCCTTGCCATTTCCTCCAACGGCGACCTGCTCGTCCAGGAGACACCGAACGGCCGGTGGGTGCGCGCCACGAGTGGAAGCGCCTGGGACCGTGATCCGGCGTGGACGCACGATGGGCGCGCTATCGTCTTTTCCTCCGACCGCGGGGGAAACTTCGATCTCTGGCGCGTCGCGATACGCGATGACGGCAGCGCAGGCGAGCCGGAACGTCTCACGTCCACGCCGGAGTCGGAGAGCGCGCCGAGTGTCGCACCGGGCGGGACGATCGCGTTCGTGCGCGGCTACGGTCGTTCGGCGCGCGTCTGGCTGCGGGCGCCCAACGGCACGGAGCGCCGGCTCACCAAGGAGTCGCGCGAGGAGCTCGCCCCCGTCTTCTCGCCCGACGGCGCGCGGCTCGCCTATGTCCAGCCGAGCGAGCGCGGGGCGCGACTGCTGGTGCGCGCACCGAGCACTACTCGCGACTCGGTGGTGAACACCGGCCACGCGCCCGACGACCTCGCCTGGTCGCCGACGGGCGATCGCATCGCCTTCAGCGACGCTTCGGCACGCGGTGGCGTGTTCGTGGTCGCGGCTGACGGCCGCTGGGTGAACCAGGCGTCGACGCACCATGGCGACGTGGCATGGTCACCTGACGGACGCACGATCGCCATCGCTGAGTACGACGAGGCAACGCCGAGCTACAACGGCGATCCCGACCGGCTGGGCGAGCGCGTGGCGGCGGAGTCGTTCACGGCAGACCGCCTGTACCTCGTCGCCGCGCCTTCGTCGCCCGACGCGGAACTCACCGCGCAAGCGGTGAGTGCGCCCATGAATCGCGCCGCGCGGAACGCCGAGGCGTACGATCGCGTGTGGGAGCGCTCCGACCGACTGTACTTCGGCGCGCCGGAAGCAGCAGGACGTCGTGCGCTCTGGAAGGCCGCGCACGACCGGCATCGTGCGGCTGCGATCGCGGCGACGGACGACGATGCCCTGGAGCGCGCGATCTGGGCGATGCTGCGCGACCGGCCACCGTTGCGCGAGGTGGCCACCGGTCGTGCCGCGGTATCGAGTGCGCATCCGGTGGCGACCGCCGCCGGAGTCGGGATCCTCCGTGCCGGCGGCAACGTGATCGATGCGGCGGTGGCGGTGAGCTTCGCGCTCGGCGTCGTGGAGCCCGACGCGAGCGGCGTGGGCGGCTACGGCGAGATGGTGCTCCGGCTCGCGAACATGGAGCGGCCGACGGTGATCGAGTTCATGACGCGCGTGCCCGAGTCGGCATCGCTCACGAACGGCTCGCTGATGGTGAACGGCCGCTATCCCGACGACGGGCCCGTGCTGGTGAACGTGCCTGGCACGGTGGCCGGCATGTACGCCGCCTGGCAGAAGTACGGCAGCCACAAGCTGGCGTGGAAGACACTGCTCGCGCCGGCCATCCGCGCGGCGCGCGAGGGATACGTGGTGAGCGAGGGGCTCGCGACGACCCTCTCCACCGAGCGCGAGCACTTCGAGAAGTATCCCGGCAGCAAGGCGCTCTTCTTCCGCAACGGCGAGCCGCTGCATGCGGGCGACACACTGAAGAACCCGGACCTCGCGCACGTGCTGGAGACGATCGCCGAGAAGGGTGCCGACGGCTTCTACAAGGGCGAGATCGCGCGCCGCTGGGCAGCCGACCTGCGCGGGCAGGGCAATGCCATGACACTGCTTGACCTCGCGCGCTACTACGCGCCGGAGCGCGAGGCGGTGCGCGGCACCTATCGGGGCTATACGCTCTGGTCCGCCGCGCCGCCGGTGAGCGGCGGTGCCGAGCTGGTGGGACGGCTCAACGAGCTCGAGCAGTTCGCGCATCCAGCGCGCTACCCGGACGATGCCGCGACGCTCCACGCGGCAATGAGCGCGTGGCTGCTGGCGCCGAGCTCGCGCGAACGCGTGGCCGATCCCGGCCTCTGGCCGGTGAACATCGAGCCGATCGTCAACAAGGACACGGCGCGCACGCGCTGGGCGTGCTACGACCCCGATCGCGCGCTGCGCCCCTCCGACTTCAAGGGCGACACGCTTGCCTGCGCGCGCCTGAAGGCGAGCAAGACGAAGGCCGATGCCGCGCCGACGAACTCCGGCTCGCCTGCGTCCGCCTCGCCCTGTGGTGATGAGCACGCCACGGAAGTGAGTGCCTGCCACGCCGCCGGCACGACCGCGTTCACGGTGGCCGACGCTGACGGGAACGTGGTCGCGGTAACGCAGACACTCGGCACGTGGGGCGGGAACTTCTACGTCACCCCAGGGCTCGGCTTCCTCTCCAATGACAAGCTGACGTCGTACGGCACCGATCCCACGCGGTACGGCGCGCGCCTCCCCTTCGCGCGGAACGGGAGCACGCTTGCGCCGACGATCGTCTTTCGCGGGAACCGCCCGGTGTTCGCAGTGAGCGCGGCGGGCAACGCGTGGATCACCTCGGCCATCTACGAGGTGTTGCTCGGCGCGATGGATTACGGACTCGGGCCGCAGCAGGCGCTGGAACTGCCGCGCTTCCTGCCGGGCGGCCGCGGTGGGAGCGGCGACGCCGATGGGCGGTTCGCGATCCAGCTCGAGGACGGCTTTGCGCCCGACGTGACGCGTCGCCTGCGCGCGCTTGGCTACGATCTGAGCTTCGTCTCGCTGCGCGGCGAACTGCGCGAAGGGTATGGCGCAGCGGTTGCGCTCGACGGAAAGTCGGTTACTGCGGGCGCCGACCCACGACGCTCTGGCGCTGCGGGTGCGGTGCCATGAGCACGATCCTTGATGCCCTCGCGTCCATGTTCGCACGGATCTGACGAGGGAATTGCCATGGCAACGCGACGATACGAGGTAGGCGACCACGTGAGCTGGAACTCGGAGGCCGGCCGCGTGCGCGGCCGGATCACGCGCGTCGTGACGAGTGAGGTCAAGTTCAAAGGCTACACCGTCCACGCCAGCAGGGACGAGCCGCAATACGAGATCAGGAGCGACAAGACCGACCACATCGCGATGCACAAGGGTTCGGCGCTGCGGAAACTTCGCGCGTGAGCATTGCTCGATCGCGATACGCATGAGTCGTCGGGACCATGCCGGGCGTCGTCGAGAAAAGAGGGCGCGTCGCAAGTTCGCGACGCGCCCTCTTTTCATTCGAAGACGTACGGACGCAGCTTACGGCTCGTGCTCCTCGTCGTCGTCGCCGCCGAAGAAGCCGCCCGAATCGGCGCCGCTCCTGCGCTCCACGTGCAGCACCTGGGTGTACTTCTTCCCGTCCACGGTCATGGAGACGAGGTAGTCACCCGTGCCCACCGTGGGCGCGCCACCGCGGCCGCCAAAACCACCGAAGCCGCGGCTCCCGGGGGGACGGAAGAGCTGCGCGAGCTCTCGAAGCTCGTTCTGATCCACGCCCTGCGCTTCGCCGCCCTCGGCCGCTGCACCCTGTTGACCACGAGCGCCGCCGGCACGTGGCATCGGGCCCTCGCCCGGCCGCTCCTGGAAGCCGGCTGCTGCACCACCACGTCCACCGCCGCCACC
>DASTGQ010000468.1:0-4020 GCA_035718985.1 Gemmatimonadaceae bacterium | reverse complement strand
ATCGAGCGTATCGCGCCCAATCCCCCGTCAGGTCGCACGCGCGCGTCGGTGCAGCCGACCGTGTGCGGGTCGCGCAGGGTGGCATTCGGGGTGGCGGCGGTTCGATGACAGGGCCGGATGACTCGCCACCAGCGGACGCCGGTGATCACCGCGCGACGGCGGACGGCGACGTAATCGCGACGGCAGGGCCTTCATCCACGCAGCAGTCGGCCACCACATCGAGCAGGCGACGTGGCGGGCTGAGTCATGCGCAGGGCGCTGAGATCGGCGCAGCAGCTGGGGCCATCATCGCTGGCGCAACGGGCCACAGCGTGAAGAGTGCGGTGATCGGTGCGGCCGCAGGCGGGATCCTCGGCGCAGTGGTGGCTGGTGGAGCGCCCCGGTGATTCCGGCGACGCACAGGCGAAGCCGACGTGCTCCATCGCGTGAGCATCGGGTCACCGAATGCAAGGAGGGTGATTCCACTCATCCTCGCCCAATCGCGGCCTGTAGCCGCGCCACCTCGCCCTGGGGGTCCGCCACCTCGATCACGAGGTGCTTGTAGTGCTCGTGCTCGAGGTCCACGACGATCGTGCGCTCCGGATCGTGGACGTCGAAGAACACCCAGCCTTCGGCCTGGTGAAAGGTGCCGGCGACGATCACACCAGGGAGGTTCGTGCCCGGCAGTCGCAGGCCGTGCCACCATCCCTTCGCCTCGTCGGGGTCGATCCGCACGGCGCGGATGTGCTCGAGCGGCATGTCGAGGTGGCTCTTGAACGCCCAAAGCTTGTCCACGCCCTGCACGTCGAAGTGGACGCGATCACCGTCGATCGAGATGCTGACCATGTTATCGGGCTCCTCCGTCGACTGGGTCGCCAATCCAAGTGATCGCTCAGCATCGAGCCGGCTTCCGCGACTGGAGTAAACCGCCGGCAGCCTCCCTCCGTAAGGTCCCTGCCCCTGCTGGCATCTCTTCACAGGGTCAGGGCGACGGCCCCGTCCGCCTCCGCGGCCTCGCGCGTCGCGTGACTCCCCCGTCGCCAGGTATCCCTTTCGGCCCGTCGAGGTGTCCTACTCTCTCGTTGGACACCGTGACTCACGCCTCCGGAATCAGTCTTCCACCGAGGGTCAGACATGAACGTGCTGCGCTCATTCATCGGATGGCCGCTGTGCCGTTCGTCGCACCGTTCGGCCCCTCGCACCAGTCTCCGCCCCACCATCATGATCATCAGCCGTTCGCTGCTCATCGGCAGCCTTTCGTTCTGCGCCGCACTCTCGTCCAACGCCGGCGCGCAGGGCGCGACGAAGACGGGTGAGATCCGCGGCCGTCTCGTCCAGGCGGGTACCGCCCAGCCGATCAGCGGCGGCTCCATCACCGTCCGCAAGGCGGGCACGGACACCTCGTTCGTCGGTGGCGCGCTGCCGAAGGAGGACGGCACCTTCCGCGTCGAGGGACTCGCGGTCGGCCGCTACACGGTGCGCATCCGTGCGCTCGGCTACGTGCCCGTCGCGAAGGCGGCCGTCGTCACCGCCGCGCAACCCGTCGTCGACCTGGGCGACGTGGAGCTCAAGGGCGCCGTCACCACGCTCGAGGGACAGACCGTGGTAGCCGAGCGCGACGAGGCCGCGCTGGCGCCGGACCGGAACACCTACAGCACGAAGAACATGGCCACTGCCAGCGGCGGCACGGCCATCGACGTGCTCCGCAACGTACCGTCGGTGGAAGTGGACGGCACGAACAACGTCAGCCTGCGCGGCAACCAGAACGTCGTGGTGCAGATCAACGGACGTTCCTCCCCGCTCAAGGGAGAGCAGCTCGGCAATTTCCTCCAGCAGCTTCCCGCGAGCGCCGTGAAGCACGTCGAGGTGTCCACCAACCCGTCGGCGAAGAACGACCCGGAAGGAACGGCGGGGATCCTCAACATCGTCCTCAACCAGGAAGCGGAGATCGGCCTGAGCGGGGGCCTCACCGCGGGCACCGGCACCTCCGGCTCGAGCAACCTCTCCGGCAACATCGGCCAGCAGCGCGGCCCCCTCACCCTGCTCCTCTCGGCGAGCTTCTATCGCGACAGCCGGGAGATGACGGGCGAGGCCGCGCGCACGAACCTGTTCAATGGTGGCCCCGCGTTCGTGGACACGCGCACGAGCGGCACCATGGAGCCGCTGTCGAAGGGGTTCACCCTGCGCTCCGAGTACCGGCTCAACAAGGTGGACGCCGTCTCGTTCGACGCGTTCACCTACGGCGGCCGCTACAGCAACAGCAGCATGTCACGCTTCGCTGACCTCGATGCGTCGCGCGGCATGATCGGCGCCTACGACCAGTTCACGAGCAACGTCTCGCACAACCTGTCGCAGGACTACACGCTCGGCTTCCATCGCACGGGCAAGCCGAAGGAGCCGACGCTCAACAGCGAGCTGCGCTACTCGACGAACGGCGACAATGGCGACGTCAACATGTACGGCGTGGTCGGCGACTACGATCCGTTCATCAGCGCGACCTTGCTGCAGAACGAGCGCGACCACAGCAGGAGCGCGTATCCGTCGTGGAACCTGCAGACGGACTACTCGCGCCAGCTCGCCACGAACACCAAGATCGAGACCGGCTTCAAGGGCATCTCGCGTACGACGAGCGAAGACTTCACGGCGGCGTACCTCGACACGACGAGCGGCGCGTACGTGAACGCGCCCGAGCGCGCGCGGGCGTTCGACTACCGTGAGCGGATCGGCGCCGGCTACGCCGTGCTCTCGCAGCAGGTGGGGAAGGTGCAGGCGCAGGGCGGGCTCCGGCTCGAGGAAGCGTCGACGCGCTTCGCGCTTCCCGGCGTGGCGCAGGCAACGGACAACAGGTATGGCAGCGCGTTCCCGAGCGCCATCGTGAGCTACAACTTCACGGCGATGCGCCAGGCGAAGCTGAGCTACTCGCGGCGCATCAGCCGGCCGAGCCCGTTCCAGCTCTCGCCGATCGAGTACCGGCAGGACGCGCACTCGATCTTCCTGGGCAACCCGTACCTCCGCCCGGAGTACACCGACGCGTTCGAGCTCGGCTTGCAGGAAGCACATGGCTGGGGCTCCATCCAGCTCAACCCGTACCTGCGCAAGACGGCGCACGCCGTGCGCTACATCCAGACGGTCGACACCACGGGCCTCTCGGTCGCCACGTTCGCCAACGTCGCCAGCACCACCACGGTCGGCACGGACCTCAACATCAACTTCCATCACGGCCCGGTGACGCTGTTCGGCGGCGGGAGCGCGTACCGCTACCGGAGCGACGCGTCCAACCTCGACGGCAACCTGTCCACGAAGGCGATGATCTGGTCACTCCGTGCCAACGCCACCTGGAAGGCGACGAAGCTCACCGACGTGCAGGCGTTCGCCAACTACCGCGCGCCGGCCGCGACGGAAGGGGGCAGGCAGTCGGCGTTCGCCATGATGCAGCTCGCGCTGCGCTACAAGATGTGGGGCGACAACGGCAACATCTCGCTGCGCGTGTCCGATCCGTTCAACATGATGCACTTCGGCTATCGCACCGTGAACGACCAGGTGATCCAGGACAACGTGCGCCGGTTCGGGATGCGCGGGGTGTTCCTCACCGTGACGCGCAACTTCGGGCAGCAGCTCAAGCTGCGGCCGAAGGCGATGGAGCCGGAGCAGACGGGGCCGCCGACAGGAGGGCCGCCGGGGGCGTGAGCAGTTCCCGGTTTGGAGTCGGGAGTGGCACGGCGGAGCCAGCGGAGTCCCACTGGCTCCGCATGCTTCGCTCAGTGGTCGAAGCCGGTCACGCCGATCCGATCGCCGGACATGACGATCATGCCGATCGCTCCAGTCGCTGAGCCAGCCACTCCGTGGTGCCCGTGGACGTCGACACGCATGGTCCCGGTACCGCCGGTCTGCCTGAAGAGCGCGTAGATCTCCTTCCCCGGCACGGTGACATCGTACGGCGTGGTGAGGTGCTCGCCGTGGTTCCCATCCTGGATGCCTGCGCCGAAGTAGCGCATGTCAAACTCCACAGTGGTGTTCGGCGCGGCCGAGCTCACGTGCACG
>DASTGQ010000467.1:0-2937 GCA_035718985.1 Gemmatimonadaceae bacterium | reverse complement strand
CGAGAAGGTCGCCATGCATCAGCGCGAGAACTGGACCGCGCGATACGGCGAACGCACGACGACGGTCGGGTACCGCCCGGACGGCACCGCGACCGTGTCGCGCCGGAGCGCCCGGCAGCTGCACCGGGATCCGGTCGGGCTCGTGCTCCTCGGCGTGCTCCGCGCCCGCCCGACGGGGGCGCGATCTTCTCTAGTGGTGTGCGAACAGCTTCGTGGTGCCGTCCGATGCGAACGCAATCACGTCGTACCGGTCGGCGCGTCCCGGAACTTCCATGCCCGGCGAACCGGCCGGCATGCCCGGGACCGCAATCCCGATGATGCCCCTGGGACTCGCAGCCAGCAGGCGCTGCATGTCAGCCGCCGGTACGTGCCCCTCGATCACGTACTTGCCCATGACGGCCGTGTGGCAGGAGCGCAGTGCCGTCGGCACGCCAAGGTTGTCCTTCAGCGCATCCATGTCAGTGCGGTCGTGCACGTCCGGCGTAAGACCCGCCGCGCGCAGGTGTGCCACCCACTTGGTGCAGCAGCCGCAGCTCGGATCCTTGTAGACGGTGATCCTGGGCGGGACGCTCGTCTCGGTCGCCTGGCTCGCCAGTGGAAGGAGCGCGCTCATCGCCGCACCCGTACCGATGGCCTTCGCCAGCGTCGCCATCCAGGTGCGACGCGTCATCGTGTTGTCGCTCATCTGCTCCCTGCCATTCTGCGTGCCGGTTCATGCAAGCGGTGCCGGATGCACCAAGCTAGCATCATCTTGCGTTCTCGTCGACCGTCGCGCCAGTGAGGTCGGAGCGGCGCGGTCCGCGACACTCCACACAGACGCTCTCGTTCCGCATGTCGGCGAGCAGCCGCCGCAGCCAGCTCCCGTGCAGGTGTGAATAGCAGAGAATGCGGCGACACGTCCTGCATACCCCGCCCTTCAGGAGATCGACGCGACCACCGCACCGATCGCAGTCGGTGGTGATGCTGGAAGGCTGAAAGATGCGGAACGGAGTCATTATCGCGCTCGGTCTCGGCGAGCTGTAAGGTGGTGCATGCGCCGCCGCGACGACAGCGGCCGTTACATTCTACCCCATGTCGTTCCCGGGTTCGTTCGCCTCGTCGCTGCCGATCGAGTCGGAGCTTCCGGCGCTGCGTGCTGCGTTGTCCGCCGTCTCCAGCGCAGTGCTGCAGGCGCCGCCTGGCGCCGGCAAGACCACGGTCGTCCCGCTTGCACTGCTCCACGAAGCGTGGCTCGACGGCCAGCGCATCGTGATGCTCGAGCCTCGACGGCTCGCCGCTCGCGCTTCCGCGCGTCGCATGGCGGCGATGCTGGGTGAGGACGTCGGTGCGACAGTAGGGTTTCGTGTGCGTGGCGAGACTTGCGTTTCCCGGTCTACGCGGATCGAAGTGGTGACGGAGGGCGTGCTCACGCGCCTCCTTCACGCGGATGCCGCGCTCGAGGGCATCGGCCTCGTGATCTTCGACGAGTTTCACGAGCGCAGTGTCCACGCCGATCTCGGTCTCGCGCTCACGCTCCAGACCCAGGAGCTGCTGCGACCGGAGCTTCGTATCCTCGTCATGTCTGCCACCCTCGACGGTGGTGCGGTCTCGTCGCTCCTCGGCGATGCGCCAATCCTCACGAGCCGGGGCCGGGCCTTCGCCGTGGACGTGCGTTATGCGCCGCCGCGCGTGGATCAGCGCGTCGATGAGGCAGTTGCCGCGACGATTCGCCGAGCGATCGAAGTGGATGAAGGGAGCATCCTCGCCTTCCTTCCGGGTGCGGGCGAAATCAGTCGCGTGTCGGAGCGTCTTTCGGCGGCGGCCCTTCCTCGCGACGTGATCGTGCTTCCGCTGTATGGCGATCTCTCACCGCGCGCGCAGGATGACGCGGTGCTTCCCGCACGAGCGGGTGAGCGGAAGATCGTGCTCGCGACGTCCATCGCCGAAACGAGTCTGACGATCGAGGGTGTGCGGGTTGTCGTGGATGCCGGCTTCTCACGCGTGCCACGCTTCTCGCCGCGAAGCGGGATGACGCGACTCGAGACGGTGCGCGTATCGCGCGCAGGGGCGGATCAGCGATGTGGACGCGCGGGCCGCACGCAGCCGGGGGTCTGCTATCGGCTGTGGTCAGCCGGCGAGCAGGCGGCACTGCTCGACCGTGCCGTGCCGGAGATTGTCGCGGCCGACCTCGCCCCGCTCGCACTCGATCTCGCTCTGGCTGGTATCGTTGACCCACTCCAGCTCCGCTGGCTCGATCCACCGCCTGCTGCCGCGCTGGCTCAGGCGCGCGAACTGCTCGTGGAGCTTGGTGCGCTGGATGCACTGTCGGTGATCACCGCGCACGGCCGCGTGATGGCCGCGCTCGGCGTCCACCCGCGCGTTGCGCATATGCTGCTCGCGGGGCGCGAGCTTGGTGCGGCGCCGACGGCGTGTGCGTTGGCCGCGCTGCTCGAGGAGCGCGATGTGCTTCGGCCTGACAGCGCATCGCGCGATGCGGACGTCCGCCTCCGGCTTCGGGTGCTCTCCTCTCCCTCGGGCGATCACGACGCTCGCCTGGATCGCGGCCGGCTGTATCGCGTGCGCGAGCGAGCTAGAGTCCTCCGGTCGCTTCTCGCTGTCCAGGGTGCGGGCATCGATGAGGACGCGGCGGGTTGGCTGCTCGCGCTGGCCTATCCGGACCGCGTCGCGCGGCGGCGCGGCGTGGCCGGCCGCTATCTCATGCGCAGCGGCAGTGGTGCGCGGCTCGACGACGGGAGTGCGTTGTCCACTGCTCCGTGGTTATCCGTCGCGGAGACGGACGGTCAGCGACCCGAGGCGCGCATCTTTCTCGCGGCGCCACTCGATCAGGCTGACGTCGAACGCCTGTTTGCGCCACAGGTGGTGCGGGAGCACGTGGTCGAATGGCAGCGCGCCAGCGGTGTCGTCGCGGTGCATCGACGCGAGCGCCTTGGTGCGTTG
>DASTGQ010000466.1:0-3622 GCA_035718985.1 Gemmatimonadaceae bacterium | reverse complement strand
TGATCGACCCGTGGGTCTACGACGCGCTGGCGCCTTCGCCGGAGCGCGCGGTGCTGGATGGAGCGCGCCTGTTCTCCTCGCCGGAGCGGCCCTCTCTCGCGCGGTGGGCGATCGCGCGACCCGAGCAGATCGACTTCGCCGAGGCGCGCCATGCGGACGGCCGCGTGCGCGAGTTGGGCGACGAGCAGGTGCAGCGGTATGCGGTGCTGTTCGACGCGCTGGTGGCTGCGGCGGCGGCGCGCGGCCTTCCGCCGGAGAGCCTGATCGTCGAGGTGCTGAGCACGCAGCCCTATCCCGTGCAGCGGGTGCTCGAGCGCCACGGGCTGGGGCGCTTCCGCGTCACGCAGAAGGCCTCGATGACCGATCCGGGCGACGTCTATCGCGCGGAGAATGCGCGGCCGCAGGATTGGGTGATGGTGGGGACGCACGACACCGAGCCGCTGTGGCGCGTGGCGGATCGCTGGATGGCAACCGGTGCGGCCGCGGAGCGCGCGCGCTACCTCGCCTCGCGGCTGATGGCGGACGACCGCGAGCGCGCCGCCTTTGCCCGCCGCGTGGCGTCGTCGGCGGACGCGCTCGCCCGCGCACAGCTCGCCGACCTCTTCGTGGGGCCGGCGCGGAACGTGATGATCTTCTTCGCCGACCTCCTGGGGATGCGCGACGTGTACAACCGCCCCGGGATGGTGTCGGAGGAGAACTGGTCCTTGCGGGTGCCTCCCGACTTCGAGGCGCGGCATGCGCGCGCCGCCGCGCAGGGAACGGCGCTCGACCTGCCTGCGGCGCTGGCGCTGGCGATCCGCGCCCGCGGCGCGCAGTTCGCGGCGACGCACCGCGACTTGCTGCGACGGCTGGACGAGGCAACAGCGCGGCCGGAGTGACCGGGTGCGCCTGCGGGCGAGGAGGGCGCCGTCTTCGCCCGCGCTCGCGTCGAATCAGTTCTTCCGGTAGACGTCCACCGTCACGAACGCGTTGTTGCTGTCCTTCACCCTGTCGTCTGCGACAAAATGGATTTCGCCGCCCGTCTGACGAAAATGCCGATCGGTTGCGAGGTGCCCGATGAAGTTCCTCATCCTGATCGTGATTCTCTTCGTCGCCTTCCTGCTGGTGCGAAGGACCACCCGCTGAGCCTCGCGAGCGGGCTCGATTTCCCGGGGCGCCGCCCTCGCGCTCTTCGCCTGCCACCACGCCGCCAGCGACACCGTCGGACCCTTGCAGACGGGGACGGCCACCGGCAACATCGCCGAGGTCGAGGTGACGAGCTTCCCCTTCTTCACGGGGCGCTGCTCTGGGCGCGCCAGCTCGGCAGCACTCCACGCGTCCATCCCGCCGCATCGACGTGGCATCGCATCACTTCGGATGCCGGATGATCGCGCCACCGTGGACGTAGTAGACCGCCGTCGCGTCGACTGCGAGGTCGTACCACGGCGTGTCGCTGTCGCTGTCGATCGGTTGAACGCGGCCTCCGTCGGTGTCCGCGCGGAAGATGCCGTACGGCGGCGACCCGCTGTTCCAGTTCCAGTAGACGCCGGAGCCGTCGACCTCGAGCTGCGGGAGAAGCTGGAACCGGTCGATGCCGTTCGCGGCAGAGAGCGTGCGGACGCTGAAATCTGCCTTGCTGAGCGCGAGGACATGGCCGGTGTCGATCGAGGGGAAGCCGTCGTCCGACAGGCGGAAGTACACGTTCCTGGCATCGACGCGGATCGCTTTTGCGTACCGCCTGCCGCTGACGACGACGGTCTCGACGGCTCCACCCGTGCGCGGGACCCTCCGCACCTCACCTTGTTGCGCCTTGTCGAACTGGGCGAAGTAGACGTGCGTCGCGTCGACGGCGAGCGCGCCCGGGTCCTGTCCGCTGGCGATCGTCGTCATGGCGCCGCCCTGGAACCGGCGGACGGTTCCCCTCTGGGGCCCGCCGTTCTCCGTCCAGTAGAGCGCACCTGTTTCGTCGAGCGCCGGACCCGAGATGAAGCCGCCGGTGAAGAGCACTTTGGCGGCGCCTCCGCCGATCGGCTTCGAGGTCAGCGCGCTGCCGTCGGTCGAGTAGAGGTTGCGATCGTCGGCGACGAGCGACAGGGCGGATGTGTCGGCCTCTTTGAACGGCTCGCCGCCGCTCTTGGGCATCGACCAGATCGCGTCCGTCGGCCCTTGTTGCGTCCAGAAGACGCGCGTGGAGTTCAGCGCCAGGTGTTCGTTCGTCCCTCCGGCGGGACGCGGCACGAGGAGTTGCGCCGAAGGAGGGACGACGATGAAGGTGGCGGTGAGCGACGCCGTGCCCGCCAGCGCCCAATCGCAGGCGCCCGTGCCGCTGCACGCGCCGCTCCACCCCACGAACGTCGCGCCGGGGTCGGGGACGGCCGCGAGGTGAATGCTGTTGCCGCGCACCGTGCAGGACCCGCGGCAGTCGCCATCGGCGGCGCGGACGAGCCCTGCGCCGGACGTCGCCACGAAGAGAGTCGCCGTGCCGGAACTGCCGATGACGCCACCGTCAGGGAAGACCTCCGCGCCGGCGTCGACCGGTCCGCCGCCGCCGACCCTGGCCGGAGCCGGAGCCCTGCCGCAGGCGATTGCGAGCGCGAAAGCGATGGCCCAGGTGCGCATCGGAGACCCGCTCCGCAGAGTGCCACCGCACCTGTCGGCCGCCAAGCCCGGGCAGCGCCGCTCACCCTCGGGCTTCTTCAACCGCGAGCGTAGTGCAGCGCCGTGACGCCGGACTTGAAGCGCTTCACGCGAAATCGCCGGTGGCGGAGACGATATATTCAGGCTTCGCCTCCAGCTTGCGCGCCCAGGTGCGGAATGAGGGCGGCGCCTTCGGATCCCCCGCCACTGGCGATCGAGCGACTGCTCACCGTCGGCCAGGTCGCGCAGGTGCTCTTTCGCGGCCCCGCTCGGCGGAGCCGTCGCGCAATCGCCGGCGAACAAGCTGTCGGACTGACGCCAGCTCGCACGCCCGGGAATACTTTTCACGCTTGTCGCCCGCAGTCGGAGTGTCAACGCTCCCTTGCGTGGGGGACGCGAATGCGTACGCTCATTCTCGGTTGCGTGTCGCTCGTCATTGCGGCGGGTTGTGGCTCCGGTTCGGAGACACCGCACGATGGCGGCAGCGGCAGTGGCGGCACCAGGCAGGTCAACCTCAAGATCTCCACCGCCGGCAACGGGGTCGTGCGCGGAGCGGGCGCCGATTGCCGCGGCAGCTGCACGGCGCAGTACGTCGCGGGTGCTCAAGTCCACCTGGTGGCGGTC
This sequence comes from Gemmatimonadaceae bacterium, assembly GCA_035718985.1. Taxonomy (GTDB): domain Bacteria; phylum Gemmatimonadota; class Gemmatimonadetes; order Gemmatimonadales; family Gemmatimonadaceae; genus AG11. Next base: position 382 of record DASTGQ010000466.1, on the reverse strand, counting down.
GCGGATCCCGGCTCTTCGTTCGTTGGCTGGGCCGGAGCGTGCAGCGGTACGGGCGGATGCGACCTCACGCTCGATGCCGATCGCGACGTGAGCGCCACCTTCGCGGTTGCGCCACCCCCGCCCGTCGGCAAGCATCGCCTCACCGTCGTCGTGCAGGGGAAGGGCCGCGTCACGTCGTCTCCCTCCGGCCTGGATTGCGACTCCTCCCAATGCAGCTCGGACTTCACCGACGGCACCAGCGTGACGCTCACCGCGGTCGCGAGCAGCGGGTATGGCTTCGACGGCTGGGGCACGGACTGCAGCGGATCCGGGGGCTGCACGATCACCCTCTCCAGGGACGCGACTGTGTTCGCGAACTTCGTCGCGCAGCCGCCGCCGCCCG
>DASTGQ010000465.1:0-4287 GCA_035718985.1 Gemmatimonadaceae bacterium | reverse complement strand
GACGCCCGCCGTGGCGCTCGGATGGAGAAACGCGATACGTTTCCCCTCGGCGCCGATGCGCGGCGTTTCGTCGATGAGGCGGATGCCGGCGGCGCGACAGCGCTCGAGGGTGCCGTCGAGGTCGTCGACCTCGAAGCAGATATGATGGATGCCGGGCCCCCGTCTGGCGACGAACTTGCCGATCGGACTCTCTGGCGACTGGCCCTCGAGGAGCTCGACGAGGGAGTCGCCGGCCGCGACACCGGCGATGCGGGCGCCGTCAGCGTCGTCCAGGGGGACTTCCGGCATGCCGAGGACGTCCCGATAGAAGGGCAGGATCTCGTCGAGCGCGCGAACGGCGATGCCGACGTGAGCGATACGCGGCGGCCGCAAGCCGCCGCGGTGAGGAACTTCGGTCATGGCAAGGGCGTTGGTAGGGTGAGCGCCTACGCTGAATTCTAATTCCAGAGGCGGAGCCGCGGGGCCCGCCGGGAGAGTGCAGGGACGATGTCGAACGCGACAGCGGTGACGGACGCCGACTTCGAGCAGGAAGTCGAGAAGCACGACAAGCTGACGGTGGTGGATTTCTGGGCGACGTGGTGTGGTCCGTGCCGCATGATCGCGCCGATCCTCGACCAGCTGGCGGCCGAGTACCAGGACAAGGTGAAGGTGACCAAGCTGGACGTCGATGCGAACATCCGCACGGCGACGCGGTTCAACGTGCGGTCCATTCCCATGCTGCTGTTCTTCAAGGACGGCAAGGTGGTGGACCAGATCGTCGGTGCCGTGCCGCGCCAGGCGATCGAGGCCAAGTTCAAGCAGCACGCGGCCTGAGCGGGTCGCCGGCGTAAATTCCGGTTGCCGGGCTCTGGCGCACGTCACACATTTCGGGCCGGGGCGACGATCGTCGCTCCGGCCTTTTCCGTTCCCTGATGCCCGCCACTGTCGCCGGCCTGCGGTATCCGTTCACGCGCGTGCTCCTGCCGCGCACCCGCCTGGCCTATGTCCACCTGAAGAACCTCCTCAGCGACGCCAAGCGCGATCGCGGGGCGCGCGTGTCCGGCTACGTGGCCATCTGGCTGCCGGAGGAGTTCATCATCCTCTACCTGCAGCGGGGCGAGCTGGTGAACGCGTGCCAGTTCGATGGCCAGTCGTTCCAGCCGGTGGCCATCGGCCCGGTGGTGGACAAGCTCCCGCCCGAGCCCGAATACGGCGAGATCTGCTTCCACGAGGCGGACGACGAACAGCTCGCGTGCATGTACGCGTCGCAGACGGTGGCGCCCGAATCGTGGCCCGTCGAGCTGCGATCGAGCGACCCGGCGGCGCTCTTTCCGTACCTGATGGCCTCCACCTTCGACGGCCTGGTGGAGATCGCGCCCGATGGCGTGGTGAACTTCCTCCTGTTCAGGAACGGCGTCGTGGAGCGGGCGTACCTGGCCGGCATGCAGTCGGGCACGCTGGTGGAGCGGGTGGAGCGGCTGTTCGCCCCCGAGCGCCGGGCGCTCCGCATCTCGGTGCGACGCTGGGGTCCGCCCGCTCCGCTCCCGATCCAGGCGCCGGCGGCGCTCGTGCAGGCGTATCGCGACCTCACCACGTCGCTCGTGCTGCGCCTCGCCTCGGAAGGACGCGAGAGTGCGCCGGCCATCGCCGAACACGCGCGGCAGGGGTTGCTCGCCGCGCATCCCTCGCTCGAGGGGATCAGCTTCAGCGGTCGTCCCTTCCGTCCCGTGGTGGCGGACGCGGACGCGCTCACCACGGGCATCGCCGCGCTGATCAACGAGCTGTTGTGGACCGTGGGCGATCAGCACGGGGAGAAGAGCGCCACGATGCTCAAGGAGCTCATGCACGAACGGCGGCACCTCTTCCAGAGCGCCGGCCTGTACGACCGCATCGCGTGGGCGGCGTCGTGAGCGAGCCGCCGACGGACGCGGGTACCCTCTTCATCGTGAGCACCCCCATCGGAAACATGGGGGATTTTTCTTTCCGGGCGGTGGAGACGCTGCGCGACGTGAGCGCGGTCCTCGCGGAGGATACCAGGCACACGGTGCATCTCCTCGAGCGATACGGCATCGCCACACCGCTCGTACCCTATCACGAGCACAACGAAGCGAAGGCGACGCCGGGACTCGTCGCTCGGCTCCGCGCCGGCGAGAGCCTCGCGCTGGTGTCGGATGCGGGGACACCGCTGCTGTCCGATCCCGGGGCGCGGCTGGTGCGCGCGGCGGTGGAGGCAGGGATTCGGGTCTCCCCCGTGCCGGGCGCGTCGGCGCTGCTCTCGGCGCTCGTCGCATCGGGACTCGATGCCGACCGCTTCACCTTCTTCGGCTTCCTCGCGCGGCGCGGGCGGGAGCGCGCGGCCACGATCGATGAGATCGCGCGGCTGCGCCACAGCGCCGTGCTGTACGAGGCGCCATCGCGTGTCGGCGATACCCTGGCCGAGCTCGCCGCTGCCGGCGCCGCGGAACGGCAGGCCGTGGTGGCGAGGGAGCTGACCAAGCAGTTCGAGGAGATCCGCCGCGGAACGCTTGCCCAGCTCGCGGCGTATTACGACGATGCCCCGCCTCGTGGAGAGGTCGTGATCGTCGTTGCCGGAGCCGCCGCGCCGGAAGGCGCGACCGAGGAACAGTTGCGCGCCCGCGCTGCCGAGCTGCGCGCGGACGGCCGCAGCGCGCGCGACGTGGCGTCCGCGCTCGTGTCCGAGCTGGGGGCATCACGCAACGTCGCCTATCGCATCGCCACGGAGTGATGGCAATGCGACGGCACTTTCGCTGGCTGCGCAGCGCCGGCCTGGCGGCGGCGCTCGTGCTGCCGGCGAGTGCCGCCCGTCAGGCACCGCGGCTCACCATCGCCCGCCTGCAGTACGACGGCGGCGGTGACTGGTACGCGAATCCGTCGAGCCTGCCCAACCTGCTGGCCGCCATCCGTGAGCGCACGTCGCTGCCGGTGGAAGCCACCGAGGCGCGCGTCACGCTGATGGACGACCGGCTGTGGGATTATCCGTTCCTCCACATGACCGGGCACGGAAACGTGAAGTTCAGCGACGAGGAGGTGAAGCGCCTGCGCGAGTACCTCGAGCGCGGAGGCTTCCTCCATGCCGACGACAACTACGGTCTCGACGAAAGCTTCCGCCGCGAGATCAAGCGCGTCTTCCCCGATCGTGAGCTGGTGGACGTGCCGCTCTCGCACCCGATCTATCACATCGTCTACGATTTCCCCAAGGGGATTCCGAAGATCCACGAGCACGACGGCAAGCCGGCGCGCGGGTTCGGCATCTTCCTCGGCGACCGGCTGGCGGTGTACTACTCCTATTCGAGCGACCTCGGGAACGGGTGGGAGGACACCGTCACCTATCATGATCCGCCGGCGCTGCACGAGGCCGCGCTGCGCATGGGAGTGAACCTGTTCGTGTACGCCGTCACCAGCCGGCCGGTGCCGTGACGATCGGGCACCTCGTGGAGCACGAGCGGCGCGAGCTGCATCGGCGCGAGCTGCTGGCCGCCTGGTTGTTCGCCGGCGGCGCGCTCGCGCTCGGCGTGGGGCTGGGTGCGATCCTCCTCGGTGGCGCGCGGTGGCTCGCGCTGCCGCGTGGGGTGCCGGCATTCCTCTGGCTCGTGCTCGCGGCGGTGCTGGCCTGGCTGGTGGTGGCCACGCGTGCGCGCCTGCGGCGCGATGCGACGCGCGTGCACGTGGCGCGCGCCATCGAGGACGAGCAGGGCCTTCGCCGCGGCCAGCTGGTGAGCGCGCTCGAGCTCGAGGGCGGTGGCGCGCTCGCCGCACGCGGTGCGGGAATGGCCCGGGCCGGCCTTCCCGCAGCCGGACCGCTGGCGCCGCAACTGCGCCGCGCCAGCTCGCGACGCGCGGCAACCGCGGCGGGCGTGGCGGGCGCCGGCGTGCTCGTGCTGGCGACGGCGTCGCCCCTCTTCGGGGACGGGTTGCGCGCCGTCATGCGGCCCATCGACGCATGGCGCGGCGCGCTGCTCGAGCGCCCGCGCATCGACGGCGCGCCGGCGGAGCTGCTGCGCGGCTCGCCGCTGCGCGTGCGCGTGCACGCGCCCGGCCGGCGACACGTGATCCTCGCGGTGCGCCAGACGGGCGAGGCGTGGAAGGAGGATACGCTCGCCGTGGATGCGCGGAGTGGCGAGGCGTCCTGGACGCTCGATGCGCTGCGCGGCGACGTCCGGCTCGTTGCCACCGACGGCCGCTCCACGAGCGACAGCGTCATCGTCCACGCAGCCGACCGAGCGTTCCTCGGCGCCGTGGTGCTGCGCGCCAGCTATCCGGCGTACCTGGGCAGGCCACCCGAGGCGC
>DASTGQ010000464.1:0-4521 GCA_035718985.1 Gemmatimonadaceae bacterium | reverse complement strand
GCGCGAGTTTCTCTTCGCCCTGCGCGAGCAGCATGGCGAGGCGGCACTGCCGCGCCTGCGTGAGGCGCTCGCGTCGCTGGACCAGCTTTCCATTCACACCATCCACGGCTGGTGCCGGCGGGTGCTGGAGGAGAATGCGCTGGAGAGCGGAACGCCGTTCGGCGCGCAGTTTCTCGAGGAAGACGCCCAGCTGATGGAGCGCATGGCGCAGGACTGGTGGCGTCGCACGATGTACGAGGACGAGCAGCTTGCCGCGCTCGCCGTGCACGGCCGCTGGACCCACGACGCGTTCCTGAAGGATCTGAAGACGTGGCAGCGCCTGCCCGACGTGCGTCTCGACCCGAACGAGGCGCTTCCCGCAGCGCGTGAAGCACTCGGTCGCGCGATACGGGAGTTCGCGCGGCTCTGGAATGCGAAGGCCGCGCGCGCCTTCCTCGATTCGCTCACCTGGCGCAAGAACGCGCCGCTCGCGAGCGACGCCGAGCGTGCGCGGGTGGTGAACGCCGGGTCGGTGCTCGCTGGCGGCGACCTTCGCGCGGGACTGCCGTTCATCGCGGCGTGCACGACGGGCGCCATCCGCCACGAGAAGACCGGGATCAAGCTGAGCCCGAAGCCGTTGTTCGAAGCTGTGCCGGAGCAGCCGTTCGTGCGCGGCTGCGACACGGTCGCCAGCGCACTGGGCGCCATCACGCTGGCGCTGCGCGTCTCCTGCCTCACGGACGTGCATCAGCGCGTGGACGCCGAGAAGCGCCGGCGCCACCTGCTCGGCTTCGACGACATGCTGCGTCGCCTGAACTCGGCGCTGACGCGCGGTGGGCCGGACGGCGTGCTCGCCCGCGCGATCCGCGCGCGGCACGATGCGGCGCTGATCGACGAGTTCCAGGACACCGACCCGTTCCAGTTCCCGATCTTCACGACGGCGTTCGCCGGTCGTCCGCTCTTCCTCATCGGCGATCCCAAGCAGGCGATCTTCGGCTTCCGCGGCGCCGACGTGTTCGCCTACCTCGACGCCGCGAAGCGCGCCGAACGTCGCTACACGCTGGCCAGCAACTGGCGCAGCACCCCGCGCATGGTCGGCGCGGTGAACGCGCTCTTCCAGTTCCGACGCGATCCGTTCGTCAACCGCGACATCGCCTTCACGCCTGCCATTCCCGCCATTGAGCGCCCGGACCCGCTCACGAAGGACGGCCGCGGGGCGCTGCACTGGTGGCTGCTGCCGCCGGGCGAGGGAAAGAGCGGTGCGCCGGAACCGCTCGCGAAGGGAAAGGCGAGCGACCGCGAGCGCGCCGCGCTCGTGCGCGAGGTGGTGCGTCTGCTCACCGAGCCGACGGCCGCCGGCAAGCCGCTCGAGCCGGCGCAGATCGCCGTGCTGGTACGCAGTGGGAAGGAAGGCATCGCCGTGCAGGAGGCGCTCCGTGCCGCGGGGGTGCCGTGCATCGTCGCCGGCCTCGACGACATCCTCAAGTCGCGCGAGCTGCACGAGCTGGAGTCCGTGCTGCGTGCCGTGCTCGCGCCGGCCGACGCGCGCGCCGTTCGCGCCGCGATGGCCACCGACATGTGGGGGAAGTCGGCGCACGAAATTCATGCGCTGTCGCTCCCTGAGCGCGAAGGGGAGTGGCAGGCGCTGGTGGAGCAGCTCGTCGGCTGGCGCGACCTCTGGCTGCGCTTCGGCTTCATGCGCGCCACCCAGGCGATGATGGGCGAGCTGGGCGTCGTGGAACGGCTGCTCGCCCACGAGGACGGCGAGCGTCGCGTCACCAACCTGCGGCATGCCGTCGAGCTGCTGCACGGCGCGACGACCGAGGAGCGGCTGTCACCGGAGGGGCTGTTGCTCTGGATCTCCGCCACGCGCGCGACGGGCGCCGAGAAAGCCGAGCGCACCGAGCTGCGGCTGGAGACGGATGCCGACGCCGTGCAGATCGTCACCATCCACAAGAGCAAGGGGCTCGAGTTCGACGTCGTCTTCTGCCCCGGTCTCTGGGGGACGCGTCGCACCGACGCAAACGAGCCGGTGCTGGTGCACGAGCCGGACGGCACTACGGTGTTCGATCACGGCTCGCCCGATCGCGGGGCGCGTGGCCGGCTCGCCCTGGCCGAGGAGCTGGCGGAGGAGCTGCGGCTCGTCTACGTGGCGCTCACCCGTGCGAGGCTGCGCTGCTACGTATCATGGGGCGCAGTGAAGAACCGGATGACCGGTCTCCACGCCGGCCACACCGCACTCGGCTACCTCCTGCGCTCCACGCAGGAGGACCTTTCCCTCGACGAGCTCGTGACGCAGGTGCCGGAATCGTTCGAGGGCGCGCTCGCCGAGTGGGACGTGCCGCTGCGCGAGCTCGTGCAGCACAGCGACGGCGGGATGACGGTCGAGGTGCTCACGGTAGGACAGGATTCGTCGCCCCGCTGGAGCGGCGTCGCGGCCGAGCGTTTCACCCCACAGTGCCGCACCGACCTGCCGAACACCGAGTCGCTGCGCGCGTGGCGCGTCGCGAGCTTCACGTCGCTCACGGCGGGGCGCCAGGTGGAGGACGCGCGCGACGTGGCCGATGCGGCGGACGGCGCGCGGGTGTGGGCACGCACCCATCGCCCCGCGGACTTCATGGACTTCCCCGCCGGCCGCCTGCCCGGTGTGGCGCTGCACGAGCTGTTCGAGCGCGCCGAGTTCGACGCCGACAGCGAGACGCTCCACGCGCTCGCCACCGAGGTGCTGCATCGCTCGCAGCTCGTGGATCACGAGGAGCGCATCGACGCCGTGACCGGCATGATGCGACGCGTGCTCGGCGACACCCTTCCCGGCGCAACGCTCGCCCTCCGCGACGTGCCTCGCCGCAGCACCCTCCGCGAGTGGCCGTTCCACCTGCCACTCGGTGACGTGAGCGCAGCGATCCTCGGCGAGACCTTCGCGCGCCATGGCGACGAGGTGTCGCGACGCTACGCGCCCGCGCTGCGCCGCCTCTCCGCCGATCGAACGCACGGGTTCCTCGCCGGCGTGGTGGACCTCGCGTTCGAGCACGAGGGGCGCTGGCACGTGGTGGACTGGAAGTCCAACCAGCTCGGCACCGACCTCTCGCACTACGAGCGCGGGGAGTTGGAGCGCGAGATGTTCGCCAGCCATTACGTGCTGCAATACCACCTGTACTTCACGGCGCTGCACCGCTTCCTGAAGCTGCGCGTGAAGAACTACGACTATGATACCCACATGGGCGGCGCCTGGTACGCCTTCCTGCGGGGCGTGGACGGCACCGGGCGTGGCTGGTTCCACGACCGTCCACCTCGCGCGCTCATCACCGCTCTCGATGCACTGATGACGGATTCCATCTCCACCCGCGGGCGGCCCGCCGCATGAAGGCGCTCGCCCCCCTCGTGCAGTCGGGAGACCTGGCGCCAATCGACGCCGAGTTCGGCGGCCTGCTCGCGCGCCGCGCCGCGTCCACGCTCACTTCAATAGAGGAGACGCGCTTCCTCGGTTTTGCCGCGGCCATGCTCAGCGCCGAACGCGCGCGCGGCAACAGCTGCCTGGAGCTGCGCTCGCTCGCCGGCGCGGCAGCGCCATGGAAGGACGGAGTCGGTGGCGCACTGCCCGACCTGGACGCGTGGCGCGCGCTGCTGATGAAGAGCGGCGTGTGTGGCGACGGCAAGGCGCCGATGCCCCTCGTGATCGAGGGCGGACGCCTCTACCTCTATCGGTACTACGCCGCGGAGTGCCGGCTGGCGAACGCCATCCGCACGCGTGTGCGCCAGCCGCAGCTCGAGCGGACCCCCGCTGATTCCACCGGCGCGCTGTTCCGCACCCTCTTTCCCGCACCAGCCGACGGGTCCACCGACTGGCAGGCCGTCTCGGCCGCGGCGGCGCTGCGTGGCGCGCTCACCGTAATCACCGGCGGCCCTGGCACTGGCAAGACGACCACCGTCGCGCGGATCATCACGCTGCTGCTGCACGAGAATCCGGCGCTGCAGGTCGCCCTTGCCGCGCCAACCGGCAAGGCGGCCGCGCGGCTCGTGGAGTCCATCCGCGGCAGCGTGTCGTCGCTCCCCGTTGACGATGCGCTGCGTCGCCGCATGCCCACGACCGGCCGGACGTTGCACCGGCTGCTCGGCTACCAGCCGTGGAACGATACCTTCGCGCATGGCGCCGACGCGCCGCTCGCCGAGGACGTCGTGATCGTGGACGAGGCGAGCATGGTGGACGTGCTGATGATGGACGCGCTGTTCGCCGCGCTGCGGCCGCGTGCGCGGCTCATCCTGCTCGGCGACCGCGACCAGCTCGCGAGCGTCGACACCGGCTACGTGCTGGGCGACCTCTGTCGCGCGGCCGAAGGATGCGGCCACCTGCACGGCGAACCGCTCGCGCGCTGGTTCGGCGCGCTGTCCGGGTGCACCCTCGACGCCAACCGCGCCGCGACGCCGGAGCGCGACGCCGTGGTGCGCCTGGTGAAGTCGTACCGGTTCGAGAAGCAGCCCGGCATCGGTGCGCTGGCCGATGCGGTGCGTCGGGGCGCCGCAGCGAGCGCGCTCGCCGTGCTC
>DASTGQ010000463.1:0-3162 GCA_035718985.1 Gemmatimonadaceae bacterium | reverse complement strand
TGGCCATGGTGACGAGGATCGCCACGAACACGGCGACCTTCTCCGCCATCGACGACGCCTGGCTGGACAGCACCATGATCGTCGAGATGGCGCCGGGCCCGGCGAGCATCGGCATGGCGAGCGGTGCGAGCGCGACATCCTCCTTGGTAGCGCCCTCGGTGATCTCCTGTTGTCCCTCCTGCGTGCGCCGCTCGCCGTGCAGCATGTCCATCGCCACGACCCACAGGATCAACCCGCCGGCGATGCGAAAGGCCGGCATCGTGATCCCGAACAGGCTGAAGATCCCTCGCCCCGCCGCGGCAAAGGTGATGAGCAGCACCGCCGCTGCCACGCAGGCGCGGCGTGCCGTGGCTCGCCGCTGCTCGGATGTCTGTCCCTGCGTGATCACCAGATAGGTGGGAATCACGGCGATCGGGTCCACAATGAAGAGGACCGACGTGAAGGTGACGAGCGCGAACTGCAGGAACGTCTGCACCTAGTCGAACTCGCCCATCGCCGAGCGAACCGCCGCGCGCAGCCGGCGCTCGCGATCGGGACCCGGCGGCACCGTCGCCGCGAGCGAACCGAAGAGCCGTAGCATCTCGCCTTCCATGAACCCGCTCCGGTCGCGCACGCCCAGCGCATCCAGCGACCGCTCGGCCAGGTCGCGCAGCAGTTCGCGCGTTTCGCTCTCCAGCGATGACAGTGTCACCGGCTCGGCGGGAGGTGGGAGCGGCGTCTTCTCGCGACGCCGCGGTGCTGCCTCGAGGAGCGCGCGCATCGGCGCGAGAGTCACTACGAACGAGCCAGGAGTGTGCTCCGAGAAGTTCTCGATCACTCCCTTGCGGCGCAGTTCGTGGAACACTCGTATGCTCGTCTCTCGCACCACCGGGACTCCGCCCTCGCTCCCGTTGCCGCGGCCGGTGATCACGAGTACCTCGTCGGACCGCGCGACCTGGTGCTGGCGGAGCCAGCGCTCCATGCGCTCCGCGGCCTCGCGCGCCGACGGAAGCGACAGTCGGAGGTTCAACGTGCGTGCGGCACCGAACCGGACCTCGTCGAATGCCTGACGAAGACCGGTCAGTCCCTCCACACGCCGCGGTGTGGTCATTGCCGCGAGTGTGCGGCGAGCGCGTGCCGAAGCACCCGACCGTCCACGTGCTCGGTCGGCGGCACGCCGATCACCCACGCCAGCGTGGGCGCGAGGTCAGCCACGAGCGCGCGTTCCGGATATCGGCCGGTATGATACCACGGTCCGTACAGGATCACCGGCACGTGCGCGTCGTCGTCGTACGGCAGGCCGTGCTCGGCCACCGTTGCCCCAACCGGGTACGATCCCCTCACCGGCGTGATGACGTACTCCACGGGTGAATCGGGCGGGATCATGTGCGCCCATCGCCGGGCGACTGCGTCGCGCACCGTATCCTCCGTCGCCAGGTCTCGCACGCGGTCCACGCGCGCGATCCCGGGCGCGCGGCGTGCCACGTCGGCGACACGACGCAGGAGCGGCTCCGGATTCACCCGGGCCGCCGCAAAGGCGCCACGGTCCACGTAGACCAGCGGCCCGTCGAGCGTCACGGCGTCCACGTCTACCTTCGCCTCGCGGAGCATGTCGCGCACTGCGGCACGCACCGGTCGCAGGTCGTACGACACCGGCGCTGGCTGGTGCGTCCGGCTGGCCGCCAGCGCGGGAAAGGAGGTCACGCCATGATCGGCCGTAAGCGCGAACACGATCGTGGAGGAATCGCGAAGCTTGTACAACGAGTCGATCAACACGCCCAGCGTTCGGTCGAGGCGCAGGATGTTGTCGTGCTGCTCGCGCGAGTCCGGTCCGTAGCGATGACCGATGTAGTCCGTCGCCGACAGCGAGATGGCCAGCACGTCGGTCTGTGGACCGCGGCCGAGCCCGAGCGCCTGCAGTCCTTCGAGGGCCGTCGCCACCGTGAGCTCGTCCATCCAGGGCGTATTGGGCAGCTCGGCGGCCGCGCTGTCCGCCGTCCCCGGCATCCGGTGCGGAAAGGTGACGTCGTGGCCGCGGTTCTCGAGCGTCACGCTGTCCGGCTCTGCATAGTCTCCGACGTCACGGAGCAGCGTCCACGACGCGCCGGCCAGTCGCTGCGGGAATCGCCGCGCGTTCACGCGCTTCACCCAGTCGGGCAGCGTATCGTCGTAGTAGTGGCTGGTCGTCATCTCGCCGTTCGACGTCGCGTACCAGAAGACGTTCTGCTTCGCGCGCCCCAGCGGCAGGATCGCGCCCCGGTCCTTTCGCGAAACGGACAAGGCGCGAGCACGCGGGTCCCGCGTGCGGATCCAGTCGATCAGCGTGGAGCCGCGGAACCTGAAGGGCGATGCGCCCGGGTCACGCGAGGTCACCAAGGGCGCCTGCGGATCCTCCACGCCGGCCGTGTTGCGCAGGATGCCGGTGGAGCGTGGGAACCGTCCCGACATCGTCACCGAGTGGCCCGGCGCGGTCTCCGTCACGCCGTGATCCTGGAAGGCGTTGGTGAAGAACGCTCCCTGCGTTGCGAGGCGCTTCAGTCCGCCGCTCAGCTGCGAGGCCCAGCGGTCGGCGTAGTCGGCGCGCATCTGGTCCACGGTGATGAAGACCACCAGTCGCGGCCGGTCGGATGGCGCGCGGTCGTACTGCGCGCGAAGACTCAGGGGCGCGGCGAGCGCGAGGAGCGGAAGCAGGACACGGCGCATGGCGAACGGGTCGAAGGAACGGGCCGCTGGACGAGAAAGTCCGTGGCGCGCTGCGTGAGGCGCCACGGACAATCTACAATGAGGTCCATCGGGATCCTGGTGCGCGGCCCTCAGGCCGCCCGGCTGACCTCCGCCTCGACCATCAGATTCCGCGCGAAGCAGATCTCGTTGCACGCGAAACGGCGGGCACACGCAAGACAATCGCGGCGGATCTTCTCCGGGTAACGCGCCCGGTCCACGCGTTCGTAGCCGATGGCGGCGAAGAAGTCCGGCTGGAGCGTGAGCGCGAACACGTCATGGATGCCACGCTTGCGCGCCAGCTCCTCAACGGCGCGCACGATCGCCTTCCCCAGCCCCTTGCCGTGTGCCTCGCGTGACACCGCGATGGCTGCCACTTCAGCCACGCTCGGCGAGTACTCCTTGAGCGCGCCACAGGCGAGCAGCTCCCCTGCGGAGTTCTGCACGACGAGGTAGTCGTCG
>DASTGQ010000462.1:0-2198 GCA_035718985.1 Gemmatimonadaceae bacterium | reverse complement strand
CGCCGACGCGTCGAAGCGCACGCATCCTCGCCTGTACCGATCCCGCATCCGCGGCGGTCTTCGCGAGCCACGGGTAGCCCGGCATGTTGGATTCGGGCACCAGGTCGCGCGGATTGTTGAGGTGCGTGCGATGCCAGTCGTCGGAGTAGCGCTGGCCCACGCGCGCGAGGTCCGGTCCCGTGCGCTTGCTGCCCCACTGGAACGGATGGTCGTACACGAATTCGCCAGCCACCGAGTAGGGTCCGTAGCGCTCGGTCTCGGCGCGGAACGGACGCACCATCTGCGAGTGGCAGTTGTAGCAGCCCTCGCGCTCGTAGATGTCGCGACCCGCGAGCTGCAGCGCGGTGTACGGCTTCAGGCCCGTGATCGGCTCCGTGGTCGACTTCTGGAAGAACAGCGGGATGATCTCCACGGCGCCGCCGACGGCGACGACCAGCAGGATCAGGACGATCATCAGGAAGTTGTTGGTCTCGACCTTCTCGTGCGAGAAGCCGGGGGTGGAAGTGGTGTTGCTCATGTCCTCGGGTCCTTCACGCGGCTTGCGGCACCGGCACGGGGATGCGCACCGAGCGGCCGTTCGCCACGGTCATCCAGGTGTTCCAGGCCATGATCACCATGCCCGCGAGGTACAGCGCCCCGCCGATCACGCGGATCACGTAGAAGGGATAGGTCGCCTTCACCGATTCGACGAAGGTGTAGGTCAGCGTGCCGTCCGGGTTGATCGAGCGCCACATCAGGCCCTGCATCACGCCGGCGATCCACATCGCCGCGATGTACAGCACGATGCCGATCGTGGCGATCCAGAAGTGCAGCTCGATCGCGCGCGTCGAGTACATCTTCTTCTGGCCGAACAGGCGCGGCACCAGGAAGTACAGCGAGCCCATCGAGATCAGGCCGACCCAGCCGAGCGCGCCGGAGTGCACGTGGCCGATGGTCCAGTCGGTGTAGTGCGACAGGGCGTTCACCGTCTTGATCGACATCATCGGGCCCTCGAACGTGCTCATGCCGTAGAACGAGAGCGACACGATCATGAAGCGCAGCACCGGGTCGTCGCGCAATTTGTGCCACGCGCCCGACAGCGTCATGATCCCGTTGATCATGCCGCCCCAGCTCGGCGCGAGCAGGATCAGCGAGAAGATCATGCCCAGCGACTGGGTCCAGTCGGGCAGCGCGGTGTAGTGCAGGTGGTGCGGGCCCGCCCACATGTACGTGAAGATCAGCGCCCAGAAGTGCACGATCGACAGGCGGTACGAGTACACCGGGCGCTCGGCCTGCTTCGGGACGAAGTAATACATCATCCCGAGGAAGCCCGCGGTGAGGAAGAAGCCCACCGCGTTGTGGCCGTACCACCATTGCACCATCGCGTCCTGCACGCCCGCATACGCGGAGTAGGACTTCATCCAGCCGGCGGGCACTTCCGCGCTGTTGACCAGGTGCAGGATCGCCACCGCGAGGATGAAGCCGCCGTAGAACCAGTTGGCCACGTAGATGTGGCGCACCTTGCGCGTGCCGATGGTCCCGAAGAAGACGACCGCGTAGGCGACCCACACGAACGTGATCAGGATGTCGATCGGCCATTCCAGCTCGGCGTATTCCTTGCTCGTCGTGTAGCCGAGCGGCAGCGAGATCGCGGCCGCGACGATGACCGCCTGCCAGCCCCAGAACGTGAACGACGCGAGCTTCGGCAGGAACAGCGGCACGTGCGAGGTGCGCTGCACGCAGTAGTAGCTGGTCGCGAACAGCGCACAGCCGCCGAACGCGAAGATCACGGCGTTCGTGTGCAGCGGGCGCAGGCGCCCGTACGACAGCCACGGGATGCCGAAATTGAGTTCGGGCCACGCGAGCTGGGCGGCGATGAGCAGGCCCACCAGCATGCCCACCACGCCCCACACGACGGCCGCGAGCGAGAACTGGCGGACCACCGTGTCTTCGTAGGCGACGGCGGGCGAAGACGGGGTGTCGATCATGGGATTACCTCGGGGAAAGGGGTCGCCGGCGAGTGTCCCTGCGGCCATCGGGGTCGCGATTGATGAAGGTCAATCGCCGCGGAGAATGCGCTCGCCCTCGGCGTCGACGGAATCGAACTGGCCGCGCCACACTGCCCAGCCGAGCGCCGCAAGGATGACGAGGCCGAGCGCCACCGACAGCGGGATCAGCAGGAAGAGGATGTCCACGATCAGGAACCTTTCGGGAACGCG
>DASTGQ010000461.1:0-4450 GCA_035718985.1 Gemmatimonadaceae bacterium | reverse complement strand
CCGGCGAGCGGGTGCAGTCCATCGACGTCTCACCCGACGGCCGTGCCGCGCTCGTGGTGGTGGGCCAGCGCGCCACCGGCCAGCGCCAGGCGGAGATCCCGCAGTTCGTCACCGCCAGCGGCTACGTGGAGAACCTGCGTGGCCGCACCAAGGTGGGCGACGCGACGGGCCGGCAGCGCGTGCTGTGGATCGGGTTGCCGTCGGGCACCGTGACGCCGCTGAACGTGTTCGGCGCCGACAGCGTATCCGGGTTCGTGTCCATCGCCGGCTGGAGCGAGGACGGCTCGCGTGCGGCGCTGTTCGCGTTTCCGTCCAGCCACAAGTCACGCGTGCTCTACACCGTGCCGAGCGACACGGCTCGCCTCACCACCATCGAGACGCTGCGAGACTCGGCGTGGGTCGGCGGCCCCTGCTCGTCGTGCGCCGGCTTCGTGGAGCACGGCAGCCGGCTGTGGTTCGTCTCCGAGGCGAGCGGGTACGCGCAGCTCTATTCGGCGTCGCCCGCCGGCGGCGAGGTGAAGCCGCTCACCAGCGGCAGCTGGGAAGTGCTCGACGTCGCCGTGTCGCCCAACGGCCGGAGCTTCTATCTCACCACCAACGAGCCGTCCCCCGCCGAGCAGCAGCTCTATCGCATGCCCGTCACCGGCGGCGCGCGCACGCGCATCACGAGCGAGTCCGGCGGCCACACCGCAGTCGTGTCTCCCGACGGCAGCACCATCGCCGACGTCTACTCGTTCGTAAACCAGCCACCCGACCTGTTCCTCGCACCGAACCGGCCGTCCACGACGCTCACGCGCCTCACCACGTCGCCCAGCGCGGAGTTCCTCAGCGTGTCGTGGCTCGCGCCGGCGCTCGTGAAGGTGCCCGCATCTGACGGCGTGCAGGTGCCGGGGCACCTCTACCGTCCGCAGGACCTCGGCGCCGCCCCCAATGGCGCCGCGGTGATCTTCGTCCACGGCGCCGGCTACCTGCACAACGTCGGCAACTTCTGGTCGGAGTATCCGCGCGAGTACCTGTTCAACCAGTATCTCGCGCAGCACGGCTACGTGGTGCTCGACCTCGACTACCGCGCCTCCGCCGGCTACGGGCGCGACTGGCGCACGGCGATCTACCGCTGGATGGGCGGGCGCGACCTGCAGGACGAAGTGGACGGGTCGAAGTGGCTCACGCGGCAGTTCGGCATCCCCGCATCGCGCATCGGCATGTACGGCGGAAGCTACGGCGGCTTCATGACCCTGATGGCGCTCTTCACGGCGCCGGACTGGTTCGGCGCCGGCGCGGCGCTCCGGTCAGTGACGGACTGGGCGCACTACAACGAGGGGTACACGTCGGCGATCCTCAATCGGCCGCAGGACGACACGCTCGCCTACCGGCGCTCCTCGCCCATTTATTTCGCGAGCGGGCTGCGGGCGCCGCTGCTCATGGCGCACGGCATGGTCGACCAGAACGTTCACTACGAGGACATCGTGCGCCTCGAGCAGCGCCTCATCGAGCTGGGGAAGAAGGACTGGTCGCTCGCCTCGTACCCTGTGGAGGACCACGGCTTCGTTCGGCCGTCGAGCTGGACGGACGAGTACACGCGCATCTTCAGCCTGTTCGAGCGCACCATCCGCAAGGCGCCGGAGAATGCGACGAGTCGCTGACGCGCTCGCTCGCGCTGCCCGCGTGGTGCGCCGGGTGATCGGCGCACCGGACTACGAGTGCTACCTCGAGCACGTGCGCGCCGCGCACCCGGGCGCGCTCCCCCTCACGCGCGACGAGTTCGTGCGTGAGGCCGCAGCTCGTCGCTACGGGAAGGGCGCGAGTCGCTGCTGCTGACCTCCGTCGTCATCGCGCCTTGACCACTCGCTCGGCTTCCTCGTAGGCGATCGCCCCCTTCTCGGGGGTGACGCCGCGCCCGAACCGCTCCGCCCAGAGCTCGGTGAACTCGGCACCGAAGAGCAGGATCATCGCCGTGTAGTAGACCCAGATCAGCACCACGGCGAGGGAGCCCGCTGCCCCGTACGCGTTCCCAGGGTTCGTGCCACCGAGGTAGTAGCCGATCACCGTCTTCCCCAGCACGAACAGGAGGGCGCTCGCCACCGAGCCGGCGCCGACGTCGCTCCAGGCGATCCGCGCATCGGGGAGGAAGCGGTACATCGCCGCGAACAGGCCGGCGATCACGAAGAAGCTCACCACCGAGCCCACGATGTCGAGCAGGATGGCCGGGGTGCCCAGCATGTGCGTCACGCGCGTGGCTGCCGCGCTCAGCGCCGTGCTCACGATGAGCGACACGAGCAGCAGGAACGCCACCGTGACCACGATGCCGAACGAGAAGATCCGCTTCACGAGGAACACGCGAAGCTGGTTCCGGCGTGGATCCGGCTTCACCGCCCAGATCTTGTTCAGCGCGGCCTGCAGCTGCGCGAACGACGTGGTCGCGCCGAACGCCAGCGCCACCACCGACAGGATGGTGCCGAACGTCGCCCGTCCCTGGCCCATGCTCGAGTGGGCGATGATGGCCGCCACCTGGTCCGCCCCGGCGTGGCCGATCAGGCCACCCACCTGTCCGACGATCGCATCGCGAAGCTGCGTCGGGTCGGTGAGCTGCCCCACGATGCTGAGCAGCAGCGAGAGGAGCGCCGGCAGCGAGAAGAACGTGTAGAAGGAGAGCGACGCCGCCATCGAGCTGCAGCCGTCGCTGAAGAACTTGTTGATGCAGGCCCAGAGCAGCCCGGGGATTCCGCGCGCCTGCGCGAGCAGTCCCTTCCGCGCTGCCGGCCCCACCGATTCGGTCATGCCTTCTTCCCCACGAGAGTCATCCCGATCGCCGCCGCGAGTGCAAGCGATGCGCCCATGAGGAATGCCACCGGCGCACCCCAGCGATCCCACACGAACCCGAACATCAGCGACGCCGGCAGCGCACCCAGCCCGATGGCGAGGTTGTACCAGCCGAACGCGGTGCCGCGACGCTCGAGTCCCACCATGTCCGCCACGAGCGCCCGCTCGCTCCCCTCGGTGAGGCCGAAGAACACGCCGTACACCGCGAACAACGCCCACGCCTGCCACGCTGCATGCGCGCCCGCGAACCCCACGTACACCAGCGCGTACAGCAGCCAGCCGGCAATCAGCGTCGGCCGCCGGCCGATCCGGTCGGAGAGCACGCCACCCGGCACGTTCGACGCCGACTTCACCACGTGCAGCGCCGCCCAGAGAATCGGCGCCAGCGCCACCGGCACGCCGAGCTGGTTCGCCCGCAGCAGCAGGAACGCGTCGGTGGAATTGCCGAGTGTGAAGAGGAGGATCACGCCCATCACCTTCCAGAACCGCGCGCCCATCGGCTGCGTGAGGTCGAGCGCCTTCGACGCGCCCGCAGGCGCAGCGCGCGGTACGTCGCGCACGAAGACGATCACCACCAGCAGCGACAGCACCCCCGGGATGGCGGCGAGCCAGAACACCGTCCGCAGCGCGGCGAAGTGCCACGTCAGCACCGCGAAGGCGATGAGCGGACCGACGATGCCACCGGCGTTGTCCATCGCCCGGTGAAAGCCGAACGCCCGTCCGCGAATCGACGGATCCACCGACTCCGCGATGAGCGCATCGCGCGGCGCGTTGCGGATCCCCTTGCCCACCCGGTCGGAGACGCGGATCGCCAGCACCTGCGCCGCCGACTGCGCGATCGCCACCAGCGGCCGCGCCACCGTGGCGATGCCGTACCCGATGACGACGAGCGGCTTGCGCCGCCGCACGCGGTCGGACCACCAGCCGCTCGCCAGCTTGAGCAGCGCGGCGGTCGTCTCCGCCGCCCCCTCGATGGCGCCGACGTACGCCGCGCTCGCGCCCAGCACGGCCGTGAGGAATACCGGGAGCAGCGGGTAGATCATCTCGCTCGAGACGTCGGTGAGGAAGCTGACGGCGCCGAGCGAGATGACGTTGCGGCCGAGCCTGGGTCGCGGTTGGGGGTCGTTCATGTGGATGGAGTCGTTGTCGGGTCCGCCGGCGGCGCTTGCGCTCACGCGGGTCGAAGGGCCATAGATAGCACATGCGCACTCTCGATGCGCGACCCGGTGAGGCGTGGACCGGGCTCGCCGACGTGCACCACCTCTGGGAGCAGCTGGCGCCCGCGCGCGCCGCCCTCGCCGCGGCCGGTGAGCAGGTGCTCCGCGACCAGATCGCGCTCTCGACGATCCCGGCGCCCACGGGAGCCGAACAGGCGCGCGGCGAGCACGTCGCGGCGCGCTTCCGCGCCCTCGGCCTCCACGGCGTGCACCGCGATCACGTGGGCAACGTGCTCGGCGTGCGGCCGGGAACCGACGACGACGCACCGGTGGTGCTGTGCGCGCACCTCGATACCGTGTTCCCCGCCGGCGAGGATGTCAGCGTGCGGCGCGACGGCAATCGTCTCCTCGGCCCCGGCATCGTCGACAATGCGCGAGGACTGGCCGGCATGCTCGCCCTCGCGCGCGTGATC
>DASTGQ010000460.1:0-4042 GCA_035718985.1 Gemmatimonadaceae bacterium | reverse complement strand
CGCAGGATCTCGGGTCGCTCATCGCCCCCGCCTACACCCCGCTGCGCAGCCTGTGGATGGGGTGGTACGGGAACATCGACACCCAGGAGGAGTCGTCCGACGAGCTCCTCACGCCGGTGCGCCCGAACGGCTGGTACGACGGCGGTACCTACATCCGCATGCACCAGCATCGCTGGGACTCGCACCAGGGGCAGCCGGGGAGCCTGTGGGGGAACGCGTTCAATGGCATCAACGCGGCGAATCGCGTCATCTACCAGCTCGAGTCGGGCACGATCCCGGTCTCGGCCGACGCCAAGACCGCCGTCACGGCCGAGCTTCGCGCGGTGCGGGCATACGACTACTCGCTCCTCCTCGACAACTTCGGCAACGTTCCCATCGTCACCGACTTCACGGCCAAGGACCTGCCGCAGCAGGCCACGCGGAAGCAGGTGTACGACTTCGTCGTCAAGGAGTTGACCGACGTCATCCCGCAGCTCTCGGATCAGACCGGGACGGCGACCTACGGCCGCATGAACAAGTGGGCCGCGCTCGCCATCCTCTCCCGCGTCTACCTGAACGCCGAGGTGTACACGGGCACGCCGGCCTACGACAAGGTGCTCACCACCACGCAGCAGATCATCGACGCGAACAAGTACAAGCTCGAGGCGAACTACCGCACGCCGTTCTCGCGCGCCAACGACAAGTCCGTCGAGAACATCTGGGACGTGCCCTACGACGCCATCAACGCGCCGGAGAGCAGCTTCCACATGAAGACGCTGAAGCCGGAGCTCCGCTTCGTCTTCAACATGCAGGCGCAGCCGTGGGGCGGGAGCGCGTCCAACCCGCAGTTCATCGACACCTACGACTCCACCGACAAGCGCCTCTCCGACACCTGGCTGCGCGGCCCGCAGTTCGACAACGCCGGCCACGGCTACAACTTCGTGAAGTTCGTTCCGTCCATCACCAAGACGGACTTCAACAACGGCTACCCGGTGTGGAAGTACGAGATCTACGCAGGTGAGACGGGGTCGTCGGACGTCGATTATCCGATCGTGCGCTACGCCGAGGTGCTGATGATGAAGGCCGAGGCGCTCCTGCGGACCGGCCAGGCCGATGCGGCCGCAGCCATCGTCACCCAGGTGCGGCAGCGCGACTTCCCCACCAACCCGGCCGCCGCGACGGTCACGGGTGCGCAGCTCCTGCAGGGGAGCTCGTACAACTACGGGTGGAGCGACACCGACGGCATCGTGAAGACGGGGCCTGGCGGCACGCCGGTCACCAACGGCGGCGCCGACGTGAAGTACGGCCGGTTCCTCGATGAGCTGGGCTGGGAGTTTGCGGCCGAAGGACACCGTCGCTCCGACATGATCCGCTTCGGCGTCTATACCACCAAGACCTGGTTCAACCACGTCCCTCTCGGGGACTACCACAGCCTGTTCGCCATCCCGAACGGCGCCATGAACACCAACACCAACCTCAAGCAGAATCCGGGGTACTAGATTCAACCGTCGGGCGCCGGGATTCCGGCGCCCGACGGAGCGCCACCTCTTCAAGGAGGGCACCATGCGCATCCCGGCTTCTGCCGCCGCCACCGCTCTCTTCGTCATCCTGCTGTCCGGCTGTCATCACGCCACCACGCCCCCGGGCCCCGCCACACCGCTCGGGCGTGACATGGGCATCGGGGGGATTCGCACCGGCTCCGCGGACTCCGTCCACGCGGACGAAACGGCCGGCCAGCACATGACCGACGTGGCCGACATGCTCCAGGGCCGCATTCCGGGCCTCCAGGTCATTCGCAGCGGGAATGACATCTCGCTGCGCATCCGCGGCAACGACTCCATCAACAGCGACGGGGAGCCGCTCCTCATCCTCGACGATGCGCCGGTCGCGGAGCAGAGCATGTCGATGGTGCTCCGCGGGCTGAATCCGAAGGAGGTGGCGAGCATCGACGTGCTCAAGGATGTCGCCTCCACCTCGGTCTATGGGACGCGCGGATCGCACGGAGTGATCATCATCCGGATGAAGCACCCGAAGGACTGATGCGAGCGACTTTGCTGGTCGGCGCATCGGCGGCCCTGCTGCTGTTGGCCCACGCCGCGCCCGCCCAGTACCGCCCGGAGCCGGGCCGCTCCATCGGCACGGTCCGCACCGACGGCAAGCTGATCGTGCTCACGCTCGATGACGGCGTGCTCGGAACGGCCAACCTGTTCGACCTGGACCACCAGACGCTGCGCTTCACCCCGGAGGGGTCGCGGTACCGGGTGCAGCGGCTCCCCCTGCAGTGGGACGCCGACTACGGCCCCGCGATGACGAGCAGCGACGCTGCGCTCGCGCACGTCACCTTTCCCTTTTCCGGCAGTCGCTGGAGCGCATTCTCGGTCGGCGTCACGGGATCGATAACATTCGGCGATTCCCTCGCCGGCGTACGTCGCGTCGCGCCGCAGAGTGCGGGCGACAGCCGGAATCGCGGCGGTGGTCTCGCCGTCGATCGCTTCGCGGAGCTGGCGGAAGCGGCACCCGGCCTGGTCAACACGATCCCGGCGATCGCGGTGTTCTTCAAGCCGCGCATGTACGGCACGCGGTACCTCAAGGAGCTCGGCGATCGCGCCGTCGTCACCTGGAGCCTGACCGAGCCGGCCGGCGGCATCCAGGACATGACGTGGACCCCCACGGTGAACCGCTTCCAGGCGGTGCTGCACGCCAACGGAACGATCGATCTGTCGTACAACGACGTGCATGCGCAGGACGCGATCGTCGGCGTGTACCCCATGGTCGCTGATGCCGCCTCGCATGAAATCGCCAGCATCCCGTGCGCTGCCACGCCGGATGCCTCGCCCAATCTCGACATTCGCCGCCTGCGCCTCACGTCGGTGAATGGTGCGTTCCTCGACGCGACGATCGAGACCGCGGGTCCCGTGCTGCCGGAGGGCGATTCCGCCGCGACGGGCGTCGTCTACCGCATCTGCGCGAGTCGCGCCAGGCCGACCGGTGGCTGCACCGCTGATGCTGGCGGCATCGTGTGGACTGTCTTCGGCACGCGCGCGCGCGGACGTTCCGCGTCGCCGGCGTCGCGCTATCTCGCGTCGGGTTCCGGGGTGTTGCCCGCCGTGTCCGTGCGGGGGAACTCGATCTCGGTTCGCGGCACGCTGCCGGCCGGCTACAAGGCCGGCGAGCAGCTCTACGTCTCCGCCCTTACCCAGGCGCCGGGCGCTTCAGCGCCCGCCGATCAGCTGGCGCCGCATGTCGTCCAGCTCACCGGCGTGAGCAGTCCTGCCATCGACTTTTCCGCCGTGACGCGACGGGACGGCCCGTATGCCGTGGCGTACGAGAGCTTCCACTACCTGAAGCCTCCGCGCGCGATGGACCTCACCTGCACGGTGATCAAGGCGCTGGGCGACAAGTTCGACTTCCTCGCGTACTACTCCGACTTCCGCATCGACAACCCGGAAGCCGGCACCTCGAGCAATGGTCCGCTGGGTGGCGGTCCGGACGGGGGCGCCGTGTCCGGCATCGGGGCACAGCAGCGCAACCTGGCGGGCTACTGCAGTCAGGGGCGTTTTCAGTGGCAGTTCATCCAGCCCGTATACGTCGGCGCGAATCAGATGGCCGAGTATCCGCCGGCGGGAGTCGTCGACAGCAACCGCCACGACATCTTCGCGTATGCACACGAGCTCGCGGAGCGGACGTCCAACGGCAAGGTGCCGCCGTACGACTACGCGATGTCGCAGATCGGCCACGAGATGGGCCATCGCTGGGCGGCGTTCGTGTCGGCGAAGGTGAACGGCGAGGTGATCCAGCTCGGTCCCACGCACTGGGCGCGCGGGCTGCAGGCGCAGGCCGCATTCCCCTACCAGCGGCCGGTGGAAGCCTCGGCCATGGGCGGCGGCGTGTGGCAGGACAACTACGACGGCACCTTCACCCAGCTGGATGACGACTATTACGTGCCGGCGACGGGGTGGTCGTACCTCGATCTCTACCTGATGGGCTTCGTTGCGCCGAGCGAAGTGCCGGACTTCTTCATCCTGCGCAACCTCGTTCCGGTGGGCCACGACGCGAACGGCCA
>DASTGQ010000459.1:0-2807 GCA_035718985.1 Gemmatimonadaceae bacterium | reverse complement strand
AAACCGACGAGCCGCTCCTCGCGTAGACCAGGCATCCCAACCCGCTCACCCATGCGAAATCTGAGGCTTGCCGCCCGGATGCTGTGGAAGGCGCCGTTCGTCACCGCGATCGCGGTGCTCTCGCTGGCGCTCGGCATCGGTGCCAACGCGGCCATCTTCTCGCTGTTCGACCAGCTTCTCCTGCGCCCGCTCCCCGTGCGCGAGCCGAGCCGGCTGGTCAACCTTTCTGCGCCCGGTCCCGCGCCAGGCTCCAACTCCTGCAACGACGCCGGTAGCTGCGAGGAAGTCTTCAGCTACGCGATGTTCCGTGACCTGCAGAAGTCACAGGTTCCCTTCACGGACATCGCCGCGCACCGGAGCTTCGGCGTGTCGCTCGGCTACAGGAACGAGCCGATGACCGGCGATGGCATGATGGTGAGCGGCTCCTACTTTCCCGTGCTCGGGCTCACCGCCGCGAAGGGCCGCCTGCTCGGCCCGGATGATGACCGCGTCGTCGGGGGCAGCTACGTGGCGGTGATCGGCTACGCCTTCTGGCAGAGCCGACTCGGCGGCGATCCGGGCGTCGTGGGCACGCCGATTACCATCAACGGCAAGCCGTACACGATCGTCGGCGTGGCGCCAAAGGGGTTCGATGGCACCACGGTCACCGTGCGCCCAATGGTGTACGTCCCCATCACCATGCGCGGCGAGCTGCAGCACTTCACGCAGTGGGAGAATCGCCAGAGCTACTGGGTCTACCTGTTTGCGCGCCTCAAGCCCGGCGTGTCGCGCGAGGCGGCCGAGCAGAGCATCAACGGCCCGTACCACGGCATCATCAATGACGTGGAGGCGCCGCTCCAGAAGCAGATGAGCGATCGCACGATGGAGAAGTTCCGCGCCAAGAAGGTGCTGCTCGCCGATGGCGCGCGCGGGCAGAGCTCCGTGCACCGCGAGGCGAAGACGCCGCTCCTGCTCCTGTTCGCCGTGACGGGCATGGTGCTGCTGATCGCATGCGCCAACATCGCGAACCTGCTGCTCGCCCGTGGCGCGGCACGCTCCACGGAGATGGGAGTGCGGCTCGCCCTCGGTGGCACGCGCCGCAACCTCGTGATGCAGCTCCTCACCGAGAGCCTGCTCCTCGCCGCGCTCGGCGGCATCGCGTCGCTCATCGTGGCGCAGTGGACGCTGAGCGCCATCGGCATGATGATCAAGCCGGACGCGGCGCAGGTGATCGAGCTCAGGATCGGGTGGCCGGTGGCGATCTTCGCCGCAGTGCTCAGCATGGCCACGGGCCTGGCGTTCGGGCTCTTTCCCGCGCTGCACAGCACGCGCACGGACCTCATCAGCACGATTCGCGCGGGCGCGGGACAGATCACGGGCGGTGGCCGCGCGGCAGCCCGTTTTCGCAGCGGGCTCGTCACGGCGCAGATCGCGCTCTCCATGGCGCTGCTCATCATGTCCGCCCTCTTCCTGCGCAGCCTCGTCAACGTCAGCCACGTGAATCTCGGCGTGAAGGTGGATCACGTCGCGACGTTCGAGATCGTGCCGCAGCGAACGGGCTACGACAGCGTGCGGAGCGCGCACCTGTTCGAGCGGGTGGAGGAGGAGCTGGCCGCGCTGCCGGGGGTGACCGGCGTGAGCGACGGCATGGTGCCGCTGCTCGCCGGCGACAACTGGGGCAACTCGGTGCATGTCCAGGGCTTCGACTGCGCCCCCGACGTGGATTGCGACGCGCGCTACAACGAGATCGGCACCGACTACTTCCGCACGCTCGGCGTGCGAGTCCTCGCCGGTCGCGAGTTCACCACCGCCGACCACCTGGGAGCGACGCGTGTCGCGATCGTCAACGAGGAGTTCACCAGGAAATTCGGGCTCGGGAAGGATGCCGTAGGAAAGTTCATCGGCGATGACGACGACGACTCACTCAACATCCAGATCGTCGGCGTGGTGCCCGACGTGAAGTACAGCCAGGTGAAGGATTCCATCCCCGCCGTGTATTACCGGCCATGGCGACAGGACGCGCGCCTTGGTGCGCTCAACTTCTACGTGCGCTCGTCCACGCCGCCGGAGCAGATGCTCGCCACGCTGCGCGAGACGATGAAGCGCATCGACCCGCAGCTGCCGGTGGAAGAGCTCAAGACGATGCCGCAGGCGGTCAAGGAGAACGTGTTCCTCGACCGCATGATCTCCGTGCTGTCCAGCGCGTTCGCGCTCCTCGCCACCTTGCTCGCCGGCATCGGGCTCTACGGCGTCCTCTCGTACTCCGTGATGCAGCGGACGCGCGAGATCGGCGTGCGAATGGCGCTCGGTGCCGACGCGTCACTGGTGCGGCGGCTGGTGCTGCGCCAGGTGGGGGTGATGCTGCTGGTGGGTGGCGGCATCGGCGTGGGTGCGGCGCTCGCTCTCGGACGCGCCGCGCGCTCGCTGCTCTTCGAGCTCCAGGGGCATGACCCGGCGGCCGTGATCGCGGCCATCACCCTGCTGGCGCTCGTGGCGCTGGCCGCGGGCATCATCCCGGCGCGCCGCGCCGCGATGGTGAACCCGATGAATGCATTGCGCTATGATTGACGCATGCGTTCATCCATCCTTGTCGCGACGACGGCGGTGGTGGTCGCCGCCGCGTCGCTTCCCGCCGCCGCGCAGTCGGCCGGTGAGTGGCCCGCCTACGGCCGCGACGCCGGCGGTACGCGCTTCTCCCCACTGACGCAAGTCACGCGAGACAACGTCCGACAGCTCGCGCCCGCGTGGACGTATCACACCGGCGAGCTCGCGCGCTCCGACGACCGGACGCGCTTCGAGGCCACGCCGATCATGGTGGACGGCACCCT
>DASTGQ010000458.1:0-2725 GCA_035718985.1 Gemmatimonadaceae bacterium | reverse complement strand
GACGAGCGAGT
This sequence comes from Gemmatimonadaceae bacterium, assembly GCA_035718985.1. GTDB lineage: Bacteria > Gemmatimonadota > Gemmatimonadetes > Gemmatimonadales > Gemmatimonadaceae > AG11. Next base: position 2,714 of record DASTGQ010000458.1, on the reverse strand, counting down.
CGCAGTAGGCCTCGTTCGTCTCCGCGTTCACGAACACCGTCTGGCCGAGGTACTCCAGGTTCACCTGGTGGCAGATGCCGGTGCCCGGCGGCACGACGCGAAACTGCTTGAATGCGTCCTGGCCCCAGCGCAGGAAGAGGTAGCGCTCGTGATTGCGCTCGAACTCGAGGTCGGTGTTGATGAGGAACGCGGCATCGGTGCCGTATTCGTCCACCTGCACCGAGTGGTCGATCACGAGGTCCACCGGCTGGAGCGGATTGATCCGCTGCGGATCGCCACCGAGGTGCTTCAGCGCGTCACGCATGGCGGCCAGATCCACCACCGCCGGTACGCCGGTGAAGTCCTGCAGCAGCACGCGGCTCGTGCGGAAGGCGATCTCCTTCTCGACGTGCCCCTTCACGTCCCACTTCGCCATCGTCTCGATGTCCGGCTTCTTCACGAAGGCGCCGTCCTCGTTCCGGAGGAGGTTCTCGAGGAGGATCTTGAGGCTGAACGGGAGTCGGTCGCTCCTGCCACCTGACAGCTTGGACAGCGCGTCGAGCCGATAGATGGTATAGGACTTCCCCGCGGCCTCGAGGCTCGCGCGGCTGCCGAATGAGTTGAGAGAGGTCATTGCTGGTCTCGCGGTGTCCGTCGGACGCGGCCGGACGGACGGTGGAGAACTGAGCCACTGCCGGGCGGAAGCGTCTCGCGTCGGCAGGCTACGGTGCAATCTAGCACCGTTCAGCGCGCGTGTGGCCTGCCATGCGTGCGCGCAGGCCGGATCCCGACAGGCGCTATCGTGCCTGCGGGATGACCTTGCGTAGCAGCTACTCCTGCCGGATGACCCGGAGTAGCTGGTACTGCTGCGGGATGAAGCTCAGGAGCCGCCGGCTCCGCTCGGGGAAGGGTCGCGCATCTCCGCGGGCTGTTCGGTGTTGCTCACGCCGCGACGGTCCACGTTCCTCGCCGAGATGGCGAAAGTCGGGCACTCGTGGACGAAGCCGCCATCCGCCGGCGACCACTCCACCAATCGCGTGCGCGCGAACGCCTTGCCACTGGTGTCCAGCCCCATCACCGACGGAGCGAGCGCGACGCAGATGCCGCAGCCGATGCACCTGGCGACATCCACTTCCACGTGCACGCGCCGGCGCGGGAAGACCGAGCCGGGCCGCTCCCAGTAGGACTCGAATCGCGCCAGCGCCTGGGTGGCCGCGGCATAGCCAGCAGCAATGTTGGCAGCGGTGTCGGTGAAGCTGAGCCAGTTGGCGTCGTTCAGGCGCGGACGAATGAGCACCATCGGCGGGCCCTGCCAGCGTTCCAGTGGATACTGCTGCAGGGCGTGCATCATCATGGTCGCCGCATGCATGTAGATCGTGGCGAAACCCTGGTCGGCTGACGGCTCCTTTTCCGACGCATCCGAGCTGCCCACGTCCACCGCGATGATGAGATCGGCGAACTGCGCCGCTACGGAGACGGGCAGGTTGTCCACCACGCCGCCGTCGATGCAGGTGCGATCGGCGACCTTGCCGGGCGGAAAGAATCCCGGCAGTGCGCACGAGGAGTACACGGCGTCGCGCACCGGGACGTCGGTGAGGCCCGGCAATCCCCATACGACGCGCGCACCGCGATCGACGTCCACCGTGTTCACGAGGAGGGGGCGTGGCAGCTCCGCGAACGTCTGGTCGGGGAGCGACGCGCTCACGAGCTCGCGCAGCGGCTCCTCCAGGTAGATGGAGGGCGAGCGCATGCGCTCGAGCAGCATGCCGAAGTGATTGATGCGGAAGAGGTCCTTGCGGCGCAGGGCACGCGCCCGTTCCTCGAGCGTGCTTACCGTGGAGCCGGTAAGGTACGCCGCGCTGATGAGGGCCCCGATGCTTGTGCCCGCATACACGTCGGGCACGATGCCGCGCTCCTCGAGGGCGCGCAGCACACCGATATGGGCGAATCCCTTGAGCCCTCCGCCACCGAGGACGAGGGCGATGCGTTTGCTCACGTGCAACGATTCTCGCGTCGCCCCGTCCTGGCCGCCGGTCTACTGCAGGTACTGGTAGAGACCGACGAGGCCGACGACCGCGCCACCGACGGCGATCGCGGTGCCCGCGCCATTGCCGATGATGAGACCCGTGAGGAGCGCCGCTCCGCCTACCACCATCAGCGCCACGGGCTGTCCGTAGCCGCCGCGCCGGGCCGGCGTCGCCGCCACGGGCGACTCGACGTGGCGCACGGCAACGCTGGCGGCATCGAACGTGGGACCGGTCGTCGGCTCGGCCACGACGGTGGGCGAGGAGACGGTCGGAGGCGGCGTGAGGGCCAGCGACTGCGCCGCAGCGGGGCGTGCCACGGTCAGCGAGGCGAAACCGAGCGCGAAGGCAAAAGGCAGAGCGATACGCGAGCGAGCGTTCATGATTCGTCCAGGTGCGGGGTGGTGGCCGCCAGCGCCACCGGTTCCGTCAGAACCGGTGGCGAGCGCGCGGCTCGTGGTCTAGTCTTGCCAGACCGCTTCGTTGCAAAGTACTGACCGTCGTTCTCGCTCGCGCGTAACGCCCCAATGTCCTCCCTGCGCACCAGCGCACCCCTGTCGCTCGTCACACTCGCGCCCGCCTTGCCCGCCGACCCCGCATGAGCGGCGTCAGCGCCGAGGAGAAGGTCACCGCCCGGGAAGGGCAGCTCGTCCGTGCCATCGGCACATGGGGGCTGGCGGCCAGCATCGTCAACGTGACGGTGGGCGGTGG
>DASTGQ010000457.1:0-4969 GCA_035718985.1 Gemmatimonadaceae bacterium | reverse complement strand
AGATCCGCGCGACTTCGGCCGGATCCGACGTCCGCGACAGGGCGAGCGTGAGGAGCACGCGCGCCTTCTGCGCGTTGAGGTCGCCCGACCCGATCATCCCGTCGGCGCGCTTCACCGGCACGCCGCCCGAGCCGGTGCGCGTCGTCACGACGACAATGACGCCCTTCGCCCGCGCGCGACGCAGGGCGCCCGACTGTCCGGGCGCGAGGTTGCCGCGCCCCACGCCCGATACGACGATCCCCTTCGCACCGGCGGCGACCACAGCGTCGATCGGCACGCTGTCCGCGCCGGCGTAGCTGTAGATGACATCCACGCGCGGCAGCTCGCGCACGCCGCTGATGTCGAATACCCGCGTCGTGCGGCCGGGCGACGTGCGGTGGTACGTCACGCCTTCCGGATTCACGATGGCGATCGGTCCGCGCTCCGGCGCCTGGAAGGTCTCGACGCGCGTACTGTTCGTCTTGGTCACGTCTCGCGCGGCGAAGACGCGGTCGTCCATCACCACCATCGCGCCGCGTCCACGCGCGCGAGGATCGGCGGCGACGCGCGCGCTGCTCGTGAGGTTCGCCGGCCCGTCGGCGCCGGCCATGTCCGACGGCCGCATGGCACCGGTGACGATGACCGGCTTGTCGCCCGGCAGGGTGAGGTCGAGGAAGTACGCCGTCTCCTCCATCGTGTCGGTGCCGTGGGTGACGATCACCCCCGCGAGATCCGGTTGCGCGCGGAACCGGTCGGCGATGTGGCGCGACAGCTCGAGCCACCGCGCCGGCCCGATGGATCCGGAGGCGACGTTCCAGAGCTGCTCGCTCTCCACCACGGCTACGCTGTCGATCCCCGGCACCTTGACGAGCTGCTCGATCGGCACGCGCGTGGCGTTGCCGGTCCAGTACGCGCCCGCGGAGCCGATCGTCCCGCCGGTGCCGATGACGAGCACGGTCTGGCGGGGAGCCTGGGCAGCGGCCATTGGAGCCGCGACGACGAACGACGCGATGATGAAGCGACGGAGAAGTGTCATGCGGTCGAAGCTACGACGCGTTCGAGCTCCAGGCCAACACCCTTTTCACACCGCCGCCGCCGGTGAGCACCAAGAGCGACAAGCCTACGGCGTGACCTGCCCACTCCGCCCCGCGTTCCCGCCCTGTTGCGACCAGTCGGAGCCAGGCCCGAAGGTCGTCGTGAAGAGGTGGGCGTAAGTCTCCGAGTACGGGTGGAGCGAGTACGCTGCGAGCGAGCCGCGGGCCACGAGAAGCGTCGACGCATCGACGCGGGCGAGACTTCGGCCGAGCAGCGCACCGGTGCGCGCGTCGGTCTTCCACAGGTACGCGCCCACTGTCACGACCGCATCGCCGGAGATCGCGGCGAGGTCGTTCGTCGCCCGGGTGATGGACCAGAGCTGGTGCCCGTCCGAGTTCGCAAGCGCGGTGATCGTGCTCCCGTTGCGACAGATGATGATGCGGTCTGTCGTGGCGAGGATGCATCCCGCCAGTGGCGCCGGGTTCCGCCACCGCGTGACGCCGTTCGCGTCCACCATGCGGACGCCGCTCTCGGTGAGGTAGAGATTCCCTGTTGCGTCAGCCATCGCGGCGCTCGCGGTGGTGGGAATCGTCCAGCGCACGGAGCCATCGGACGAGAACGCGGTGACCGAGTCGGCGGTTCGCGCGAAGGTGAGGCTCGCTGTGTTCAGGAACTGCCGGACCGGTTCACCGATCGTCGTGGTCCACGCCAGCGTGCCGTCCCCACGCACCGCGAACAGCAGTGTGTCGCAGCCGGCAATCACACCATCTCCCCAGCCGGAGTACCTGCAGGTCGCCATGGTCAGCGACGAATAGTCATATGTCCACCGATCCGCTCCGCCCGCGCCGACAGCGTGGAGCACTCGCGCTGAAGCGTCGGCGACGTACACCGGGCCAGCAGGATTCACGACGGCCTGCACGGACGGAAAGGAGCGTGACCACGTGGCCGTACCGGTATAGCCAGTGAATACCTCCTGAGAACTCGTACCGCCTGTGCCGTGACCGATACTGTAAACCGTTTCGTAGAAGGTGCCGTCGTCGGCGAGGAAGGCACCGGTGGTATTCACGTATTCGTCGCTGATCAGCGTGGCACTCGGTCGCTCCGTCCCGACGTCGAAGACGGGAAACACCGGAATGTTTGCCTGGAAGGTCGCACCGCCGGCGGACACAGTGATGGTCGCTTGCCCCGACGCCACCCCGGTGAGGCTGCCATCGCTTGCGACGGACACGACGGACGGATCCGATGACGTCACCTGCACCGGTACGGTCGTGCTCGTGTCGGTGAACGCGTAGCCGAGCGAATCGAGACCGGTGAGCTGCAGCGCAGCGTGCTGCCCGACCGCGAGTCCGTTGACCGTGTCCAGACCCGCGACGGCGCTGATGGAAACGAGGACCGGCTGCTGAATGAGTGCGACGCTGTCGCGCGCGCCGGGCCAGGCCGTCACCACCAGGTAGCGGATGCCCGCCCCGCTACCACTCGTCAGCTGTACGAGCGCCGTGTCGCCGCCCCACGATTGCACCGGCGCGCCGACGTCGAAGTTGCGAGTCACGTGGCCGAACTGGTCGTGGCCGACGATCCGGAGGAAACGCGCCTGGTGTTGCGCCGTGAAGCGCACCGTATCGGGAAGGAACTCGAACCGCGTCACGTAGTTCGGGATGACGTACATCGGGACGGCGGGCGACTGTACCGACCCGACGTGCGCGACGACGCTGAATGCACCGAGCGTCGCCGGCGCCGCCCACCCGATGCGTGCGATTCCATCCTGATCGCTCGTGCTGGTGGTCGAGTCGAGCGTTCCACCCACCGGCGACTCCCAGCTCACGGGCACGCCGGCGAGCGAATGCAGGCTCGCATCCACCACGCGTATCCGCACGACGCCGCGATCGCCGGCGGCGACGTGCATCTCACCATCCACGGACTGCAGCGACGCGACGAGCTTCGTGGGGTCGGTCGGCCCGTCGTGACCGCAGGCCGATGCGGTCACGGCAAGCAGGCAGAGTAGGAGGACGGCACGGCGCATCGGGAGCGTCTCAGGGATCAGGGTGGGGTGACTGCCCACACTCTAGTATCGGCCCGTCTGGCGAGCCAGAGCGAGCACTCGAAGTACGGTGATGCGTGTCACGGCGCTGGCCGAGCGGGGCTGAGCGAATGCTCAGTCTTCTCCGCCATGCCCCCGCGCGCTACGTTCTCGCCCGTCCGCCGACCCCTTCCAATCGATACGCGTATGACATCCCGCTCCCGTCGTGCCGTTCCCCGTGCCGTGCTCGGCGCGTGCCTCTCCCTCTCGGCCCTCGCCACTCCGCTCGCCGCGCAGGTCACCACCTTGCCGAGCGAGACACCGGCACGCGTGCAGCCCACGAATTACGGCTTCGACTACGCGCGGCGCGAAGTCATGATCCCGATGCGCGACGGCGTGAAGCTGCACACCGTGATCCTCGTGCCCTCGGGCGCGCACGACGCCCCGATGCTCATGACGCGCACGCCGTACGACGCCAATGCGACGACCACCAACGCACAGAGCTCGCATCTCGCGTCACGGCTCTACGGATACGACAACGCGGTGGACGCGATCATCGGCGGCGGCTACATCCGCGTCGTGCAGGACGTGCGAGGCAAGTACGGGTCGGAGGGCGACTTCGTGATGAACCGCCCGCTGCGCGGGCCACAGAACCCCACGAACGTGGACGAGTCCACCGACACGTACGACACCATCGACTGGCTCGTGAAGAACGTGCCCGAGTCGAATGGCCGCGTCGGCATCCTCGGCATCTCGTACGATGGCTTCGAGCCGCTGATGGCGCTGGTGAATCCGCACCCGGCGCTCAAGGTGTCCGTGCCGATGAACCCGATGGTGGACGGCTGGATGGGCGACGACTGGTTCCACAACGGCGCCTTCCGCCAGCAGAACATGTCGTACATCTACGAGCAGGAGGCGACGCGCGACAACAGCGCGAAGTGGTGGACGAGCCACTTCGACGACTACGACATGTTCATGCAGGCCGGCTCGGCGGGCGAGCTGGGACGGCAGCGCGGGCTGGAGCAGGTCGGGTTCTGGCGGAAGATCCTCGAGCACCCGTCGTACGACGCCTTCTGGAGCGACCAGGCGATGGACAAGGTGCTCGCCGCGCATCCGCTCACCGCTCCGGTGATGCTCGTGCACAGCCTCTGGGACCAGGAGGACATCTACGGCGCGCCCGCCGTCTATCGTGCGCTCGAGCCCAAGGACGTCAACAACGACAAGGTGTTCCTCGTCATGGGCCCGTGGCACCACGGCCAGGAGATCGAGGAGGGCAGCACGCTCGGCGCGCTGCGCTTCGACAGCAACACGTCGCGCACCTTCATGCGCGACATCCTGCTCCCCTTCCTCGACCAGTATCTCAAGGAAGGAGCGCCGAAGGCGAACGTCGCTCCGGTGACGGCGTTCGAGACGGGCGCCAACGTCTGGCAGCGGCTCAATTCGTGGCCCGGCACCACCACCGTGGCGTCGCTCTACCTGCAGCCCGGGCTCAAGGCGTCCTTTGCGGCGCCGTTGGGCAACGTCGGCTCGTACGACGAGTACGTCTCCGATCCCGCCAAGCCGGTGCCCTTCCGGGCGCGCCCGAGCCAGCCGATCGGCTACGTCGCCCCGCTCACCTGGGCGCAGTGGCTCGTGGACGACCAGCGCGAGGCGTCTGGTCGCCCGGACGTGCTCGCGTATGTGTCCGACGTGCTCAAGGAGCCGGTCAGCATCGCGGGGCAACCGATCGCCAACCTCGTGGCGTCCACCAGCGGCACCGACGCCGACTGGGTCGTGAAGCTGATCGACGTCTATCCCGACGAAGTGGCCGGCCAGCCGGAGATGGGCGGCTACCAGCTCATGGTGGCGGGGGACATCTTCCGCGGCCGCTACCGCGAGAGCTTCGAGACGCCCAAGGCGATCGAGCCGAACGTGCCGCTCACCTATCGCTTCGCGCTC
>DASTGQ010000456.1:0-10112 GCA_035718985.1 Gemmatimonadaceae bacterium | reverse complement strand
GACCCGGGCATCGCGAAGTCACTCGGCATCGACACGACGCGACTCGACATCAGCGGCCACAGCATGGGCGGATGGGTGACGGTGCGCACCGCCGCGCACCAGCACGGCCTGCGCGGTGCCGTGCTCATCTCCGCCGCAGACATGGCGCCTCGCGCCGGCACGTCACGCGATGCCGTTGCCGCCGTGATGGCCACCGACATGGAATCCCTCGCGGGTACCTCACCGGTGCAGATGGCCGACGAGCTGCTCGCCAACGCCGAGCGGTGGCGGTTCGCCACCGCTTACGCCGGGCTGGCGAGCACGCCCATGCTCGTCGTGACCAGCGACGACGGCCTCGCTCCGGCGAACGATGCGCTCGTGGCGGCCCTGCGCGCCCGTGGCAACCGGAAGATCACCACGGCGCATTTCGCCACCGACCACTCGTACTCGGACAAGCGCATCGCGCTCGAGAGCGCCGTGATCCGGTGGCTGCAGGCGCTCCCGAAGTAGCGCGCCGTCGGGGCGGGCTACAGCAGCGTCCCCCGCAGGATCAGGAAGGCGACGCTGAAGTAGATCACCAGACCCGTCACGTCCACGAGCGTGGCGACGAAGGGCGCCGACGCGCTCGCCGGGTCGAAGCCGACGCGCTTGAGCAGGAATGGCAGCATGGAGCCAGCCAGTGAACCGAAGCCGACGATGCCGACCAGCGCCGCCCCGACGGTGAAGGCCACGAGCGAGTGGTGCACGCCGTAGTCGAACAGGTGCAGCGACTGCCAGAGCTCGATGCGCACGAAGCCGATCACGCCGAGGATGGCGCCCAGGGTCAGGCCCGTGGGTAGCTCGCGCAGGGCGATGCGCCACCAGTCACCGAGGCTGACCTCGCGCAGGGCGAGGGCGCGGATGACGAGCGACGTGGCCTGCGACCCGGAGTTGCCACCCGAGCTCATGACGAGCGGGATGAACATCGCGAGGACGACGGCCTTCGAGATCTCTCCCTCGAAGTGCTGCATCGCCGTCGCCGTCAGCATTTCAGAGAGGAACAGCGCGCAGAGCCAGCCGGCGCGCTTGCGGATCATGCGGGCGAAGCCGATCTGGTCGTACGGCTCGTCCAGCGCCTCCATACCACCGAACTTCTGGACGTCTTCCGTCTGCTCGCGCACGATGGCGTCGATGACGTCGTCCACGGTGACGATGCCCAGGATGTGACCGGCCTCGTCGATGACCGGGACGGCGAGGAGGTTGTACTTGGAGATGAGGCGTGCCACTTCCTCGCGGTCCGTGCGGGTCGTGACGCTGATCGGCTTCCGGCGATTGCCCACGGCGGCGACGCTCGCCGACCGGTCCGGTGCGACCATGAGGTCGCGCAGCGAGACGACGTGCACGAGCACGCGGCTCTCGGGCTCCACGCAGAAGATGGTGTAGATCGTCTCCTTGGCCCGGCCGACGGCGGCAACGTGGTCGAGCGTCTGCTGCACCGTCCACGTGGACGCCACCGCGACGAACTCCGTCGTCATGATGCCACCCGCCGTGTCGGGCGAGTAGCGCAGCAGGAGCTCGAGCCCGCGGCGTGTCGACTCGTCGAGGGACTTCAGGTAGCGCGGACGCTGCGCGTCCGGCAGCTCGCGGAAGAGATCTGCCTGCTGGTCGGCCGACATGGCCTCGATGAGCGGAGCCGCGTCGTCGCCCATCCGCAGCATGACCTCGGCGCGGTGATGCGTCAGCTCCGGCTCGTCGAACACCTGGACGGCGAGGTCGAAGGGGAGCGCCGCCATGAGCTTCGCCGCGGCATCGGGCGGCAGGTCGCGAAGCGCCTCGGCCACGTCCGCCGCGCGCAAGCCGTTCAGCGCTTCCGCAAGCTCGCTCGGGTCGCCGTGCAGCAGGTAGAGCAGCTCGGGCACGGTCGGGCCGCCATGCGGTGCGGTGGTCGTCATGATGCTGCTCCAGGGCCAACCCGCGTCCGGACGCGAGTCGGCCCCTCAAAGAGATGGTTCGCCTGCCGTGATCAGGTCACGACCGCGCGCGGCGCCGTCACCGGCTGGAGCATCCGCTCGATCTCCGCCCGGTGCGCCTCGAGGAATGGCGGAAGGATAAGCTGCTCACCGAGCGTTGCGGCATCCTCGTCGATGGTGAACCCCGGTCCATCCGTCGCGATCTCGAACAGCGCGCCGCCCGGCTCCCGGAAGTACACGGACTTGAACCAGTAGCGATCGATCACCGGCGTGGCGTGCCCGCCTGCCGCGGTGACCTCCTCCCGGGCGCGCTGCTCCGCGGCGTCGTCGGCCACCCGGAACGCCACGTGATGCACGCTTCCAGTACCGGAGATCGCGCGGGAACCGTTGGGCACGACGCGCACTTCCACCAGCCGCCCGGAGCCACCGCCGGCCACGGCGTATCGGCGCCAGCCGTCCTCTTCGCCGACGAGCCCGAATGCAAGTCCGCGCTCGAGGAACGTCTCCGTCGGCTCGAGCGACGACTCGGTGAGCCGCACCGCGTGCAGCCCACGCACCTGGAACGCCGGCGCAACGGCGCTGTCCGCCCATGGCGTGAAGTCGCGCGGATCGTCCGTCCCGGTGAGTGCCAGCGCGACACCGTGCGGATCGTCAAAGGTCAGCACCGGTTCACCGAAGCGCTGCGTTCGCTCCGTGACGACACCATGTGCCGCGAGTCGCGCCGCCCAGAAGTCCAGGCTGGCGGAGCTCACGGCGAGCGCGACTTCGCTGATGGAGCCCGTTCCCGGTCGTCCGGCGCCCATCCCGCGCCAGGGAAAGAAGGTGAGCTCGGTACCTGGCGTGCCGGCGCCATCGGCATAGAAGAGGTGATACGTGTCGGGCGCGTCCTGATTGACCGTCTTCTTGACGAGGCGCATGCCGAGGACGCCGACGTAGAAGTCGACGTTCTCCTGCGGATCGCCGGCGTTGATGGTGACGTGGTGCAGGCCCGTGATGATGGACATGAGTGGTTCCTCCCGCTGGAAGGCCGTCGCGCGCCGGGCTTGAGCCCGGTCGGCAACGACGACGATATTATCTTATTACTAAGATAATGTCCCGTGCCGTGGCGGCAAGGGGCGGTCGGCCGGTCACACCGGCACGCGCGCGGCGAGCTGGGCCGCCGGCGTGAAGAAGGTCCGGCGATACCACAGCACCACGATCGCCGACGTCATCGCCGTGGCGCCGGCGAGCATGAACGCGACGACGATCTGGTAGCGCACGGCCAACAGCGGCGACTGGCCGGCGAGGATCTGCCCTGTCATCATCCCGGGGAGCTGCACCAGCCCGACGACCATCAGCCCGTTCACCGACGGAATGAGCGAGGCGACGAGGGCGCGCCGCACCGGCTCGGCGGCGGCGCGCGCCGGCAGCGCGCCGAGTGCGAGGTACGCCTCCACCTCGCCGCGGCGCGAGTCCATCTCGCTCGCCAGCCGCTCGGCCGCGAGCGCCGCGCCGTTCATCGCGTTGCCGACGATCATCCCGAACAGCGGGATCAGGTAGCGCGGGTCGTACCACGGCCGTACGTGCACCACGAGCTGGGTCACGTACGCCAGGGTGAGGCCGGCGCTGAGGAGCATGGCCGAACCGCTGATGGTCCACAGCACCCGACGCGATCCGCGGACCGCCTTCCCTGGGCGTCGGCGCGTGGCGGTTCCGGTGGCCGCGACGAGCATCACCGCGAGCGCCAGCAGCACGAGCCACCAGCGTGGATTCAGGAAGAGGTAGACGAGGATGTAACCCACCGCGAAGAGCTGCACGAAGGCGCGTACGGCGCCGACGATGAACCCGCGTGCGAGCCCGAGCTGCTGCCACATGGAGATGGCGACGGCGACGAGCACGAGCGCCGATGCGCTCGCCAGCCCGACGTACGAGACATCGAGGGTGTTGCCGGCTGCGGTCATCGCCCTTACTCCGTGGACGCGATGTAGGCCCGGGTGCGGGCCTGCGTCGCGCTGCTGAAGATCTGCTTCGTGGTTCCGGCCTCGACGAGGCGCCCGGCCTCGAGCATCACGGTGAAGGTGCTCGCGCGCTGCGCCTCGCTGAGTCGGTGAGTCACCATCACGACGGCGACGCCGCGATCGCGCGAGAGCTGCACCACCGTGGACAGCAGGCGTTCGGCCACCTCCGGGTCCAGCGCCGAGGTGGGCTCGTCCAGCAGGAGGACGTCCGGGCGAGTCATGAGCGCACGGGCGATGCTCACCCGCTGCTGTTCGCCGCCGGAAAGCCGGTCCGCCTGGCGCGTGGCGTATTCGCCATCCAGGCCGACTGCCTCGAGCACGCGCGCCACGTCCGGCGTCTCCGTCGTCTGTCGCTCGGCGCCGAGCGAGACGGCGACGCGCAGGTTATCGGCGACCGTGCCGTCGAACATCGTCGGTCGCTGGAACACGAACCCTACCCGCCGGCGCAGAGCGAAGACGGGGTACGACGTGATCGGTTTTCCGTCGAACAGCACGTCACCCGCCGACGGATCGTCCAGGCGGTTGAGCAGCCGGATGAGGGAGGTCTTCCCCGCGCCGGACGGCCCGATGAGCGCCGTAACCTCCGTGCGGGGAAGGTCGAGCGTGAGGTCGCTCAGGATGGTGACGTCCCCCCGCTGCTGCGTCACGTGGCGCAGCGAGAAGAGAGGCGACGCGGGGTCGTCGCGGCCGAGCGAGGCTCGGTCAGGGCCATTCAGCATCCTGGGCACTCAAGCAACGGGTGTTCCATCCACGCGGCCAGCGACGGACCGGGCGCGGGGAATGGTACATCCCTGTTCCCCGCCGTGAGCGAGGCGCTATCCTTACGGCTCGACGCCCCTGGAATCGAAGTCGTGCCCCACGGATGGTGCGATGGCAGACAGGATCGAGCGCGATGCGCGGTCGGCGCAGCGCCGCGTACACGAGCGCGAGGCACCGACGCCGGTCGGTATTCGCGCCTTCTGGAAGAGCCTCGGACCGGGCATCGTCACCGGTGCCGCCGACGACGATCCGTCCGGCATCGCGACATACTCCATCGCTGGCGCGCAGTTCGGCACCGTACTGCTCTGGACGGCGCTCTTCACGTGGCCCCTCATGGTGGCCGTGCAGACGATGTGCGCGCGGATCGGGATGGTCACCGGCCAGGGGATCGCCGCCGCGCTGCGCAGCAAGTTCCCGCGCCCGGTGCTGCTCGTCGCCGCCATTGCCCTCTTCCTGGCGAACACGATCAACGTCGGTGCCGACCTCACCGGCATGGCCGACGCCGCGGAGCTCCTCACGGGCGTCAACTCGCACCTCTGGGTCGTCCTGCTCGGCGTCGGCATCGCCGTCGCCACCATCCGGCTCCGCTACGTCGCCATCGCCGGCACGCTCAAGTGGCTGGCGCTCGTGCTCGTGGCCTACGTCATCACGGCCCTGTATCTCGGCCCGACATGGTCCGTCGTCGCGCACGACACCTTCGTCCCGAAGATGCCGCGCGCCGGCGGGGCGTGGGCCACGCTCGTGGCGATCCTCGGCACCACGATCTCTCCCTATCTCTTCTTCTGGCAGGCATCGCAGGAAGTGGAGGAGGAGAAGGGGCTGGGGCGCCGGCGCGTGGCGGATCGCGTGGGCGCGAAGCCATACGAGATCCGTACGCGCTGGATCGACGTGACCATCGGCGGGTTCTTCTCCAACGCCGCGATGTTCTTCATCATCCTCGCCACCGCGATGACGCTGCACCGGGCGGGGCTCACCAACCTCTCCACGTCCCGAGAGGTGGCGGAGGCGCTGACGCCGCTGGCCGGGCGTTTCGCCTCGCTGCTCTATACGATCGGGCTGCTCGGCACGGGCGCGCTGGCGATTCCCACGCTGGCCGGCTCCGGCGCCTACGCGTTCGCCGAGATCTTCGGCTGGCGCCAGGGGATGGACGAGCCGTACACGCGCGCACCCGGGTTCTACGCGGCCTTCATCTGCTCCGTCGCACTCGGGATCGCGATGGACTTCGCCGGCGTCAACGCTGTTGCCGCGCTGTACTGGACCGCGGTGATCAACGGGGTGCTCGCGCCCTTCCTGCTCGTCGGCATCCTCCTCGCCGCGTCGGACGCGAAGCTGATGCATGGACAGCCAAGCTCGCGCGGTACGCGTGCCATCGTGACGCTCGCCACGCTGATCATGTTCGGCGCAGCGATCGGGATGTTCGTCCTGTAGCGGACGAGTCGATCGCCGCGCCAGCCGCACATCGGCGGCCTGTCGAAGCGCCAGGTGCGGATGCCGATGACGGGAACTGCCGCCCGCTCGAGCCGAGCGTCCTCTGTTCCATCGCGTCAGCGCACCTCGTCGTCGAGCTCGCGGGTCATCTCGATCATCGTGCGCCGGAAACCGGCGTGTTCGAACAGGTGCTGCGCCGCTTCGTTCCGTTCGGCCGTGGAGAGCACCACGCGGGGCGAGCCCTTCCCCGCGAGCGCGCTCACGGTAGCCTCGAGCAGTGACCGGCCGATCCCGTGCCCGCGATGCGCCGGATCCACGACGATGTCGTACAGCACGCCCGCCGGCCCGCGCAGCGACATGTAGTCCACGCCCTCGACTCCGGCGTAGGTGTACCCCACGACCTCGCCGCCACGCTCGGCAACGAGGACGATCACGTCGGGGTCGGACAGCTGCGTGCCAAGGAACGAGCCGTAGCCCTGCTCCGTCTGCGGGGACGCGGCCATGAAGCGCTGTGGGTCGAATTCGTGATGCAGGCGGACCAGCAGCGCGCCGAGCCGTCCGACAGCGTGCATGTCGGCGCCGATGGCAGCGCGGATGATGAGCGGCGAGCCTGGCGTATCACTCATCGCCAGGGGCAGCAGCGCGTTCGGGAGCGTCGTGAAGCGGAGTGGGCGACGCACCGCCAGCGCCGCGATGCCGCATTGCGCTCATCGTGAAGTAGGTGATCGTGTCCCACGCATTGTGGATGGCGACACAGAGGAGGAGCAGCGTCGCGGCGCCGACGACGAACAACGGTCCTTCCGCTCCGCGGTGGAGCAGCAACGCCGAGACCAGCACGCCGGCATACGCCGTCGACGGGAGGAGGAAGTGCCACAGCCAGTCCTCGACTACCGGCTGGTAGCTGCGCTGGGCACGCGCTCGCCGCAGCACGATGGCGGAGTACGCGAGCGCGCCACCGGCAATGACCACGAGCGAGAGGCGCAGGCTCGTGAAGCCCGGCCACGGCGCACACATCGCGGACGAGATGATCAGCGCCAGCGTGAGATGCACCACCGTTGGCGAGCTGAAGGCGGCGATGCCGCCTTCCGGGTCATCCCCGCCGAGCATCCGCACGGGCTCCGACGCGAGCAAGGTCTGCACGACGAACTGGAGCCCGGTGAGCGCGGCAGCGGCCGTTCCGGTGAGCACGTAGAACTCGGTCCAGCCGGCGAGGGTGGAACGCAGCGCCTCGTTCATGTCAGGTCGTCGCTCACGGTCCAGGGGCGCCGCTCCGGGGTGGAACGGCGCTCACTTCGTGCCATCAACCACGCGGTACCGCAGCCAGAGCGTGTCGTCCGCGCGGCGCTCCACGCTCTCCAGCACGAGCCGGTGCGGCTTCACTTCATCACCCTCGACGTCGAACAGCGCTGGTGTCCCCATGCGCCCATCCGCCACCGGTGACACGATCACGCTCACCTCGTCGATCAGCCCGGCCTGCAGGAGACTCCCGTTGATCCTGCCGCCGCCCTCCAGCATCAGCGTCTTCACGCCGAAGCGTGACGCGATCTTCTCCAGCATGAGCGCGAGGTCCACGTCGCGCGCACCGCAGAGGAGATACGACACGCCCTTCCCGCGCAGGAGGGCCAGATAGTCGTCCGACACCCGCTCCGAGAGGACGGCGACGACGTGGTCGCCGTCGATGTCGTTCGAGTCCCACGCCAGGCGGCCATGCTCGTCGAGCGCAAAGGCGAACGAGTCGTGCGCGCCGGGCGCGACGAAATCTTCCCGGGGCGCGCCCCTGTGCTCCTGCTTCACCTCCGCCTCGGCCCGCGTACCCTGCGCGAAGTGCTGCTCCATCGTCACGCGGCCGCAAAGCCAGCCGTCGGATTCGTAGCTCGCGTGGACCTGCTCGTACTGCTTCCGCCCTTCCGGAGAGAGCGGCCAGCCGTCGGTGAGGATGCGCCCGTCGAGTGACGTCATCATGTGGCAGATCACCTTCGGGCGCTGCGTGCGGGGCATCAGCGGTCCACCGTCGCCATCTGCTTCTCGCTGTAGCGCGGCCCCGAGACCTTCTCCGGCGCGAGCGCCGACTCCAGCGCGCGCATGTCGTCGGCGCTGAGACGAACGTCGGCGGCGGCCACATTCTCCTCGAGGTACTTCCGGCGCTTGGTGCCGGGAATGGGCACGATGTCCGGGCCCTTGTGCAGCAGCCATGCGAGCGCAATCTGACCGGCCGTCACTCCCTTGCGCCGCGCCATCTCCCGCACCGCGGACGCCGCGCGCACATTGGCGTCGAAGTTCTCACCCTGGTAGCGCGGATCGCCGCGACGGAAATCGCCCTCCGGATATTCCTCGGCGCGCTTCACCGCGCCGGTCAGGAATCCGCGGCCCAGCGGCGCAAAGGGGACGAGCCCGATCCCCAGCTCGCGAAGGAGCGGGATGATGCGCGGCTCGAGGTTGCGTTCCCACAACGAGTATTCGCTCTGCAGCGCCGCGATGGGATGCACCGCATGCGCGCGGCGGATGTTCTTCTCACCCGCTTCCGACAATCCGAGCCAGCGCACCTTCCCCTGCTTCACGAGGTCGGCCATCGTGCCGATGACCTCCTCGATCGGCACGGCCGGATCGACACGATGCTGGTACAGCAGGTCGATGTGATCCGTCTGCAGTCGGCGAAGCGAGCCTTCCACCGCCTCGCGGATGTGCGCCGGCCGGCTGTCCACGCCGTCGATCGCGCCGGCGTCATCGAACCTGAACCCGAACTTGGTGGCGATGACGACACGCTCGCGCGCGTTGCTCCCGAGCTGGGCGAGCGCGCGCGCCAGCAGTTCCTCGTTGCGGAACGGGCCATACGCTTCCGCCGTGTCGAAGAACGTGCAGCCGAGCTCGATGGCGCGATGGATGGTGGCGATGGACTCGCGCTCGTCGCGCTCGTCCGGCGAGCCGTAGGCGTGGCTCATCCCCATCAGGCCGAGACCGATGGCGGAAACAGAGAGACCCTGGGTACCGAGCGTTCTCGTTGGCAGCATGGTGCAGCTCCGGTGTGATTACCTGTCCAGCTTGATGAAGGCGAGCGCGTTGTTGGCGTTCATCGGGATCACGAGCTGGTTGGCGCCCGCGTCGTAGCACATGGACGCCGCGCTGGGGATGTTCCTGGCGATCAGCTCGGCTGGCTGGCCAGGACGGATGCGCGACACGCCGCCGAAGCGGACGCTGCTCACGTACTTGGTTCCGTCGCGCATGACGACGAGCCCATCGCTCCCGGCCTGTGCCGCGTGCTCCGTCTTCAGCAGCTTTCCTGCCGGCGAGAAGGTGAGCACCGCGTCGTCGCCGATGTTGACGACGACGATGTTCCCCCGCGCATCGAAGGCGATGCCGTTGGGGAGGTTGAGCGGCGCGCCCTGCACGAACAGCAACGGCGTCCCGTTCGGCGCGATGCGCCACACCTGCCACGTGCCGGCGTCCTGGCTGCCGGTGCGCGTGGCGTAGACGGTGCCGTCGTCCGTCACCTCGATGTCGTTGATCCAGTCCACGCCGGGCACACGCGCCTGCCACACCGGCGAGCCGGTCTTCAGGTCGAAGGCGCGGATGACGGCGACGCTCGTGTCGCTCGGCGAGGTGCCGCCGTCGCGGTCGGCCACATAGAGCCGGCCGTTGATGATGTCGCTGCCGAATGGCTCGTTGAGCACGAGCGCCGGCGTGAGCTTCGCGCGATCCGCCGGCGACTGCACGCCGATCCAGCGCGCCGTGTTCACCGACCCGTCGTGGTTGATGAACGACACGAAGGCGTCGTTGGCCTGCACGGTTTGCGGCATCACGCGGTTGGGCACGACGATCACGCCGCGCTGCGCGTCGTACGAGCAGCTCTCGGCCGAGTAGATGGCGCCGTAGACCTTCACGTTGCTGGAGACCGGGTCGAACACGCCGCTGGTGCCGGCCGTGACGGGCATGCCCACCGGGTTGCCGACGACGAACGGCTGGGTGGCCGGCAATTGCTGCGCACCCGCCGCGAGCGGGGCGG
>DASTGQ010000455.1:0-3428 GCA_035718985.1 Gemmatimonadaceae bacterium | reverse complement strand
TTACCCAGTACCTAGTAGTCAGTACCTTGCACCCGACTCACTCCCACGTCTCCCATTCCTCGTACCCTTCAGCGTCCTGCCGTGAGCGCTTCCGACGAACCGTTCGACCTCGTGGTGGTCGGCGCCGGCCCGTGTGGCCTGGCGGCCGCCATCTCGGCGCAGCGCGCCGGGCTGAGGGCACGCGTGTTCGACGCGGGCGCCGTCGTCAGCACCATCACCCAGTACCCGTACTACGTCAGCTTCTTCTCCACGGCGGAGAAGCTCTCGCTTGGCGACGTGCCGTTCGTCGTCGCCGTGGGGAAGCCGACGCGGCGCGATGCGCTGGCGTACTACCGCGCGATCGTGCGGCACTTCGCGCTCGACGTGCACCAGTACGAGCGCGTGGTGCGGCTGGAGCGGGTGGACGACGGGTTCGTCGTGCACACGGTCACGCTGGAGGGAGCGGCGCGCGAGACGCACGCGCGTAACGTGTGCGTGGCCACGGGCTACTTCGGCTCGCCCAACTACCTCGGCGTGGAAGGCGAGCAGCTGCCGCAGGTGAGCCACGTCTACCGCGAGGGCCATGGCGCCTTCGACCAGGACGTCGTGGTGGTGGGCGGGGGAAACTCCGCGGCCGAGGCGGCGCTGGACCTGTGGCGCGCGGGAGCGCGGGTGACGCTCGTGCACTTCGGCCCCACGTTCGACAAGAAGATCAAGCCCTGGGTGCTGCCGGACCTGGAGAATCGCATCAAGGAAGGTGCGGTCGCGGCACGGTGGGAAAGCCGCGTGCAGCGCATCGAACCGGGGGACGTGGTGATTCGCGGACCGAAGGGCGAGGAGCGGCTGCCGGCGCGGTTCGTGTACGTCATGACCGGGTTCGCGCCGAACATGGAGCTGCTGCGCGATGCCGGCGTCCCCATCGATGCACGCACCGGCATCCCGTCGCACGACCCCGACACCCTGGAGACGACGATCCCGGGGTTGTTCATCGCCGGCGTGGTGGTGGCCGGCTTCGACGCGAACAAGGTGTTCATCGAGAACGGGCGTTTCCACGGCGACCGCATCGTGGCGCGGCTGCTCGGCCGCCCCGTGCCGCCCCCGCCGAGGCTGAGCGCGGAGCTCGACACCTGAGTAACTTTGCGGGTTCGGGGCGCAGCATCGCAGGACGCGCGCTCCGGGGCGGGCACCGCATCCAGCGGCGCCCCTTTTCATCCGACGCAACGAGCAATCGATGGCCGCCAGTACCCAACCCGACGTGATGGACAAGCTCGTGTCGCTGTGCAAGCGACGCGGCTTCATCTTCCAGAGCTCCGAGATTTACGGGGGCACGGGCTCCGTCTGGGATTACGGTCCGCTCGGCGTCGAGCTGAAGAAGAACCTCAAGGACGCGTGGTGGCGGTCGATGGTGCGGCTGCGCGACGACGTCGTGGGTCTGGACGCCGCCATCCTCATGCATCCGCGGGTGTGGGAGGCGAGCGGCCACGTGGCCGGCTTCACCGACCCGCTGGTGGACTGCAAGACGTGCAAGGGCCGCTTCCGCGCCGACAAGCTGGAGGACGCGCGCTGCCTGCAGAAGCCGAGCAAGCGGCCCGGCGAGGCGGAGCAGTGCCAGCTCACCGAGCCGCGCCTGTTCAACCTCATGTTCAAGACGTTCATGGGGCCGGTGGAGGAGAGCGCGGCCACGGTATACCTGCGCCCCGAGACGGCGCAGGGGATCTTCGTGAACTTCCTGAACGTGCAGCAGAGCACGCGGCAGAAGGTGCCGTTCGGCATCGCGCAGATCGGGAAGGCGTTCCGCAACGAGATCACGCCGGGGAACTTCATCTTCCGCACGCGCGAGTTCGAGCAGATGGAGATGCAGTTCTTCGTCGAGCCGGGCTCGGACATGGAGTGGTTCGAGTACTGGAAGTCCGAGCGGATGAAGTGGCACCAGTCGCTCGGGCTGGCGAGTGATCGCCTGCACTACCACCAGCACGAGGGGAGCGAGCTGGCGCACTACGCGCGCGCCGCGTTCGACATCGAGTTCGACTTCGGCGGCTCGCTCGGCTTCCAGGAGATCGAGGGGATCCACAACCGCGGCGACTTCGACCTCGGGCGCCACCAGGAGTACTCGAGCAAGAAGCTGGAGTACTTCGACCAGCCGAACAACAAGCGCTACCTCCCGTACGTGATCGAGACGTCTGTGGGCGCGGACCGCTCGACGCTCGCCGCGCTGGTGAACGCGTACCGTGAGGAATCGGTGCCGGGCGAGGAGGAAGGGCGCACGGTGCTGGCACTGCACCCCACGCTCGCGCCGGTGAAGGCCGCGGTGTTCGCGCTCACGAAGAAGGACGGCATGCCGGAGATGGCGAGGAAGATCGCCGCTGACCTGCGCCAGCACTTCCCGGTGGACTACGACGAGACGGGGAGCATCGGCAAGCGGTACCGCCGACAGGACGAGGTGGGCACGCCGTTCTGCGTCACGGTGGACGGCGAGTCGGTGAACGACGGGACGGTCACGGTACGCGATCGGGACACGCTGAAGCAGGATCGGGTGGCCGCGACGGCGCTGCGCGGCTACCTGGAGGAGCGGCTCGGCGAATGACGTCGCGCGTCGACGTAGCGCGCCTGCGGCGCGAGGGCGAGCTGTTCATGCAGGAGCTGTCGCGCGAGTATTACGAGGCGCACAGCGGACTCAAGGCGTCGGCCGAGCTGCAGCCCGTCTATGAGAAGTACAGGGACGTACTCGGGTCAGATGCGCTCGCGGTGGCGCGTGAATTCTTCGACTCGAGCGCGGAGGGGAGCGAGGAGCGCCGGTCGGCGAGGCTGCTGCTCGACTGGCAGGTGGAATCGCAGAGCAGCCGCGAGCTGGCGCCGATCGACGAGCGGGAGATCGCGTGGGAGGCGGACGCGGTGGTGACGACGGCCGACGGCCGTCGGGTCCCCTTCCAGCGCGTGGCGATCGAGCAGGCGAACAGCACCGATCGCACGGAGCGGGCATCGCTGGAGAAGGCGCGGTCGGCGCTCGTGCTGCGCGAGCTGGCCCCGATGCGGCGCGAGCGGTTCCAGCGCGAGCGCGACATCACGGAGTCGCTCGGCCTCGCCGCCGACTACAACTCGACGTGGGAGCTGCTGAGCGGCGTGTCGCTCACCGGGCTGCGGGACGAGTGCGCGGCGTTCCTGCGCGACACCCAGGCGATGTGGGACGACGTCCTGCCGCCGGCGCTGAAGCGGGTGCTGGGCATGCGCCCGGACGAAGCGACGCGGGCCGATGCGCTGGCGTTGTTCCGCGCACGCGAGTTCGACCAGTACGTCCCCGCGAGCGAGATGGAGCCGTCCATCCCGCGCCAGGTGCGCGAGATGGGGCTGGACCCGCTGGCCAACGGGCGGGTGCGCCTGGACACGGGGGAGCGTGAGGGGAAGCGGTCGCGCGCCTTCTGCGCGCCGGTGCGGGTGCCCGAGGAGGTCTA
>DASTGQ010000454.1:0-4002 GCA_035718985.1 Gemmatimonadaceae bacterium | reverse complement strand
GCTGCAGGACATCGCCGTCCTGACGAACGGCCAGGTGATCAGCGAGGAAGTCGGGTTCAAGCTCGAGAACGCGGTGGTCTCCGACCTCGGCCGCGCCAAGCGCGTCGTCGTGGACAAGGACAACACCACGATCATCGACGGGAATGGCGAGGATGCCAAGATCCAGGGTCGCGTGAAGGAGATCCGCGCCGCGATCGACAGCTCCACGTCGGACTACGACAAGGAGAAGCTCCAGGAGCGCCTGGCGAAGCTCGCCGGCGGCGTGGCGGTCATCAACGTCGGCGCCGCGACCGAAGCCGAGATGAAGGAGAAGAAGGCGCGCGTCGAGGATGCGCTGCACGCCACGCGCGCGGCGGTCGAGGAAGGCATCGTCCCCGGCGGCGGCGTCGCCCTCATCCGCGCCCAGAAGGCGCTCAAGACGCTCAAGCTGGACGAGACCGACGAGCAGATCGGCGTCGACATCATCCGTCGCGCCATCGAGGAGCCGCTCCGCATGATCGTGCAGAACGCGGGTGGTGAAGGCTCCATCGTCCTCGAGAAGGTCCGCTCGAGCAAGGACGACAAGTTCGGCTACAACGCCCTCACCGACACCTACGAGGATCTGGTGCAGGCGGGCGTGATCGACCCGACCAAGGTGACGCGCACGGCACTGCAGAACGCCGCGTCCATCGCCTCGCTCCTCCTCACGACGGAAGCGATCATCGTCGAGAAGAAGGAGCAGAATCCGGCTCCGGCCGCTCCGGGCGGCGGCGGCATGGGCGGGATGTACTAAGGGCAGTCACCAGCTGACAGTTCTCAGCTGACAGAAGGGCGGAGGCGCAACTGCGCCTCCGCCCTTTTCTCATTGTCGATTACCGTGCTCACGTCTCACGCGTCACGCCTCGCGCTCCCCTCGCGCCGATCGTGCACCACCGGCATTCCCGTCTTCAGCCAGGCGCGAAGCACCTCCGCGACGCTCCACGCCTGCGCGGTGCACCCGCGCGGCGTGAACGGCGCCTCGGCGTCGAATATCTCGGCGATGCTGCCCACGCCGAATACGTCGAGATGCGCCACGAGGCCAGTCAGCAATGCCCGGGCGCCCGCGTGATCCTCCGGATGAACGCGCA
The DNA here is from genome assembly GCA_035718985.1 of Gemmatimonadaceae bacterium. Taxonomy (GTDB): domain Bacteria; phylum Gemmatimonadota; class Gemmatimonadetes; order Gemmatimonadales; family Gemmatimonadaceae; genus AG11. Next base: position 2,896 of record DASTGQ010000454.1, on the reverse strand, counting down.
GCCACGCATCGACGAACGGGCCGATCAGCCACGCCCAGACCGTTCCCTGATGGTACGCCGCGTCGCGCGCGCGGAGGTCGCCGAAGTAGCGCGACTTGTAATCGGGATGGCCCGGTGCCAGCGAGCGCAGTCCCACCGGCGTCAGCAACCGGGTGCGAACCGTCTCGACCACCGGGCGCCAGCGCGATTCGTCGAGCACCGGATAGTCGAGCGAGATCGAGAAGATCTGGTTCGGGCGGCAGGCCGTGTCGTCGCCCGATTCGCCATCGATCACGTCGTACAGATAACCGCCCTCCTCGTACCAGAATCGGCGATTGAATGATTCCCGCACCCGGGCGGCTTCGTCCGCCAGCTCGCGGCTCTCGACCTGCGCGCCTTCCTCATCCAGCCACCGCGCCAGCAGGGAAAGCGCATTGAACCACAGAGCGTTGATCTCCACGGCCTTGCCGCGCCGAGGCGTGACGACCCAGCCGTCCACCTTCGCGTCCATCCAGGTCAACTGGTAACCTTCGGCGCCTTCTCGAAGGAGACCGTCGCGCGCGTCCACGCCGATCCCGAAGCGCGTGCCGTCGCGATGGCACCGCACGATCTCACGGAAGCGTGGCAGGATGTCGCGGAGCGTATCGCGGTGCCCGGTGATCTCCACGTACCGATGCACGGCGTGGAAGAACCAGAGCGTGGCATCCGCCGTGTGGTAGAGCCCTTCGTTCGCGCCATCGGGGAACATGTTCGGAATGAGCCCGTCGCGAACATAGTCGGCAAAGGTGTGGAGGATTGAGGTTGCCTCCCGGTGCCGCCCCGTGCACAGCGTCAATCCTTCGAGGCTGATCATCGTGTCGCGCCCCCAGTCCGTGAACCACGGATACCCGGCGATCACCGTGCGGCGGTCCTCGCCGGTCGCGCGGGCGCGCGCCTCGTCCGCCACGCGTGTCGCGGGCCGGATGATGAACTGGTCCGCGGATAACACGAGCCGCGACGCCGACGGGTCGTCAGCCGCCGGTCCGGCAAGGCGGAGCAGGGCACGACGCCGCTCGAGCTCCGCATCGAGCGCGTCGCCGGGCGACAGCGACTCCATCACCTGCCAGCCGTCGGTCGAAGCACTGAGCGCGGCATCGAGGTCCGCCCTCAGTGGAAGCTCGAAGTATCCAGGGCTCCAGACGTCGCCGGCCCATTCATACCCGCGATCCCGTTCGTGCCGGTAGACGACGGCGCTCCGGTCCTGCTCGTCGGCGGTGAATGCGCCATGGCTTCCGGCCGCGAGCAGTCGAAGCGGGGGAAGCGTCTCGTTGGCGTGCAGCTCCAGACGGTCATTGCCTCGCTCGATGCGCAGCGGCGTCGCGTGCGGCGTGTTCACCGGCGCTTCGTACGAGCGAAAATGCACGAACGGGCGCAGTCGCACGACGCAGGGTTCAGGCGGGGCGGCCAGTGCGCGATAGATCACGTGGACGGTGTTCTGTTCGTGCGGCATCACCACCCGTCGCTCCACGCGAACGCCCCGCACGTCGTATTCCCACACGGGAAGGCCGACTTCGAGCCGAAAATCGCGTAGGAACTCCTCGGCGGGGAGCCGCAATGGCGCGCCGTCCTGCTCGTGACCGGTGAGGACCACTTCGCTGCCGTCCTCGAACACGATCGACGCGAAGAGGTTCTGCAGCATCACCATGCGCCCGAGCGGGGACGGCAGCGCGGACACGAGGTAGCCGTGATACTTGCGCGTCATCACGCCACCGATGGTGGAGGACGAATACCCACCCAGCCCGTTCGTCACGAGCCATTCGTTGTCCATCAGTGAATCGGCGCTGGTGCTGGCTCCGGGCGCCACCCACGCTGGGCGGTCGAAAGCGGCGTCGTTCATTCCTGCTCCATTCGGGTGTCGTCGGCGGAACTGCCGTGCGGTGCCAGGAAGACCGCGCATCCGCCGGGAAAGCACCATCCCTCCATCGTTGGGGAGAGCTCCGGCAGCCCGTGACCGCCATAGGTGGGATCTTCCGAAGACCACCGAACCCGCCACTCCGTCCCCGCCGGCGGAGCGAGCAGGGGCTCGGGCATCCGTTCCAGGTGCAGCGGACCACCAAGGTTCACCACCAGCAGCCGCTCGGCATCGCTCCGCGTCATGCGCAGCACGAAGGCGCTCGGGCTCAACACGCCGCCATCGACATCGGCGCCGTCCGGCGCGCGCAATACGGCGTCATCCCGTCTCAGTGCCAGAAGATCGCGATGCAGTGCGACCGCATGGGGGTGCGTCTCCCGTTCGCGATGGTCCAGTTTGGAGCGCAGGAACGTCTCCTCGGCGCCGGGATCGACGAGCAGCTCCTGCATGCGCGGCGGTTCCATGCTCTGGAACTGGCCGAGGAACTTCCTGCGGCCATCCCGCACCAGCGTCATGAGCTCCGGCTTGTGATCGGCGAAATAGAGAAAGGGGCTCGATGCCGCGAACTCCTGTCCCTGGAAGAGCAGCGGCGTCTGCGGACCGAGCAGCAGCAGCGCGGTGAGCGCGCGAAGCTCGCGCGCGCTGGTGAGCTCGTGCAGCCGCTGCCCGCGGAAGGAGTTCGCGACCTGGTCATGGTTCTGCAGGTAGTGGACGAAGCGCGAAGGGGGGAGGTCGAGCGCCGGCGCGCCACGGCGCTGATGCTGCCACCGATACCACTGGCCCTGATAGAGAAAGCCATGCTTCGCGGCCGCGACGAATTCCGCGGCCGATCCGCGGTAGTCGGCGTAGTACGCTTCGTCCCGCCCCGTGGCCGCCACCATCGCGCTGTGATGCCAGTCGTCGTTCCAGAGCGCGTCCATGGCGAAACCGCCCGCCTCGCCAGGGCGGACGAGCCTGGAGTCCTGCGGCTCGTCCTCGGCGATCACGCACGTGATGCGTCCCGGTGCGGCGGCGCGCACGACGTCG
>DASTGQ010000453.1:0-3691 GCA_035718985.1 Gemmatimonadaceae bacterium | reverse complement strand
TGGGGGCCCGGCACGCCCGCGCCGGCGCGGAGGACATTCCCGCCGTGCTGCGCGTGATGCGCGAGGTCGGCTCGACGCTCTCGTATCTGCACGACGGCGGGAGCGTGCACGGCGCGGTGTTCGTCGGCAACGTGCTCACGTCGCCGATGGGGCGCCTCTGGCTCCTCGGTTGGCAGTGGGCCGTTCCGATGGAGAGCATCCCGGATCGCCTGGCGCCGGACGCCACCTCGATGCCGATCCCGCCCGACTGGCGGGATGGCTGGCAGCCGACGTTCGCGTCCGACCAGTGGCAGCTCGCCGCGCTGTGCTTCCACGCGCTCACCGCGGAAGCGCCGCCCCCGGACAATATCCCGCCGGTGTCGCTGGTGCGCCCCGACTTGCCCCCTTCGGTGTCCGTGGTGCTCGACCGCGCGCTGCAGGCCGATCCGGCGCAGCGCTATCCGTCCGTCGCGGCGATGGTGCGCGCGCTCGACCGCGTGATCGGCAGCCGTACCGTGCTCACGCTGAGCGGCGAGACCACGGCGGCGGCGCGCGAGTCGCCCGAGGTGCGCCTGCGCTGGGCGCTCGCCGACGATTACGAAGTCATCGCGCCGCTCGGCGCGGGCTCGTTCGGCTCCGTGTGGCGCGTGCGCGATCTCTCGCTGGGCCGCGAGGTCGCGCTCAAGCTCCTGCACCCGCACGTGGCGAGCGACGAGCGTGCCGTCGGCCGATTCCGTCGAGAGGCGCGCCTCGCGGCGCAGCTCGCGCACCCGGCCATCGTCCCCATCTACGACTGGGACAGCCGGGGCGACGTCGCGTGGTACACCATGGAGCTCGCCGAGAGTGGCTCGGTGGCCGAGCTCGTGGCGCGCGCCGGCGCTCGCCCGCTCGCCGAAGTCGCACCGCAGATCGACAACGTGCTGAGCGGGCTCGCCGCGGCGCACGCGGTCGGGGTGGTGCATCGTGACCTCAAGCCGGAGAACATCCTCATCGATCGGTACCGTCGGTGGCGCATCGCCGACTTCGGTATTGCGAACCCCGCTGGCGAGGAGCCGGCTGGTGCGTCGGGGACGCCCGCGTTCTCCCCGCCCGAGCAGCTCCTCGGCGAGCCGCAGGACGTCACGGCCGACCTCTTCTCCGTCGCGGCCATCGTGGCGTTCGTGCTCACGGGCACGCCACCCTTCGGCGAAGCGGATGGCAAGACCATCCTGGCGCGCGAGCTGTCGGGAATGCTCGACCTCACGCCCTACGCGCCCGAGATCGCGGCCTGGCTGGAGCGTGGGCTCGCGTCGGATCCGGAGTCGCGCTTCCCCGACGCGATCACGATGCAGGAGGCATGGCGCGGGGCGGCCGGTGCCGTGCTCGAGCGCGACCGGCGCATCCCATGGTGGCGGCGACTCTTCGGGAGCGAGGAAGGTGGCGAGGGCTGGTGGCGCGAGGAGACTCCCGCCGCCGAGTGATCGCGCACGCAAGCTGCATGGCTCGGAGCGCATGAGCTTTCGATCCGTCAATCCAGCCACCGGCGAGGTGCTCGCCGAGTTTCCCGCCCACACGCCCGCCGACGTCGAGCGGCGCCTCGAGCGAGCGGCCGCCACGGCACCGGTGTGGCGCCGCACGCCGGTGGGCGACCGCGCGGCGATGGTGGGCCGGCTCGGCGAGCTGCTGGAGCAGGACAAGGAGCGCCTCGGCCGCATGATGACGCTTGAGATGGGCAAGCCCGTCAAGGCGGCGGTGGAGGAAGCGGCGAAGTGCGCGGTGGCGTGCCGCTACTATGCCGAGCATGGGCCGGCCATCGTCGCCGATCAGCCGGTGGAGGACGAGGAGCATCGCTCCTTCATCGCCTACGATCCGCTCGGGGTCGTGCTCGCCGTGATGCCGTGGAACTTTCCCTTCTGGCAGGCGATCCGGTTCATGGCGCCGGCGTTCGTGGCTGGCAACGTCGGCTTGCTGAAGCACGCTTCGAACGTCCCGCAATGCGCACTCGAGCTGGAGTCGCTCGTGCGTCGCGCCGGCGCGCCGGAGGGGGTCTTCCAGACACTCCTCATCAGCAGCGACGCCGTGGCTGGCGTGCTGTCCGACGATCGTGTGGCCGCCGCCACACTCACCGGCAGTGAGGGCGCGGGGAGCAGCGTCGCATCCATCGCGGGCAAGCACATCAAGCCGACGGTGCTCGAGCTTGGCGGAAGCGATCCATTCATCGTGATGCCGAGCGCGGACTTCGATCGCGCGGTGGCGACCGCGGTGAAGGCGCGCACGATCAACAACGGACAGAGCTGCATCGCGGCCAAGCGATTCATCGTCCACGAATCGCTGTTCGACAGGTTCCTCGAGCGCTTCACCGCCGGGATGCAGGCGTTGCGCGTCGGCGACCCGATGGACCCGGCCACGCAGCTCGGGCCGCTCTCGTCGGCGAAGCAGGCCGAGGAGCTGGAGGAGCAGGTGCAGCGCTCCGTCGCCGCCGGCGCGCGCCTGGTGTGCGGAGGAAAGCGAAAGGACCCGAAGTCCGCCTACTTCCCTGCCACCGTGCTCACCGACATCCCGGAGTCGTCGCCCGCATGGAGCGACGAGATGTTCGGCCCGGTGGGCTGCGTCTTCCGTGCACGCGACGTGAACGACGCGATCCGTATCGCCAACTCCACCCGCTTCGGCCTCGGCGCGAGTGCATGGACCAACGAGCGCGCCGAGCAGGACGCGTTTGCGCGCGGCATCGATTCGGGAAGCGTGTTCGTCAACGACATGATGGCGTCCGACCCGCGTTTTCCCTTCGGCGGGGTGAAGGCGTCCGGCTACGGGCGCGAGCTCAGCGACCTCGGGTTGCGCGAGTTCACGAACATCAAGACGGTGCGCATTCGCACGAGTGGGGGAAGCGCGAGCGCGTCCGGCTCACACACCGAGTAGCCTCCGCGTTCGCCTCGCGGGTCAGGCGACGAGCAGCGCGACGTGGACGGTCGTGCCCTGCCCCTCCGCGCTCTCGATCGTCACCTCGCCACCCCAGCTCTCCACGAGCCGGCGCGTGATGGCGAGCCCGAGCCCGCTTCCGCTCGTGCGCGTGGAGAAATGCGGCTCGAAGATCTTCGGTAGCACGTCCGCGCCGATGCCGCTGCCGTCGTCGCTGATGGTCACCAGCACGGCGGCGGCGCCGGCACTCGTGGTGCCGCGCTGCACGGTGGCGCGCACGTGCCGTGCGTCCGCCAGCCGCGCATTCTCGAACAGGTTCAGCAGCACCTCACGCAATTCGTCCGCGCGCGCGAACGCCGGCGGCACTGCGTCCTCGGTCTCGAGCGACCACTCCACGCTCCCCTCGCCGAGCGTTTCGAGTGAGACCACGTCGCGCACGATGGCGGCGACGTCGGTGGCCTCGGCTTCGGGACGAGCTTCCGGCGCCCCCCCGTAGCGGCTGAAGGCGCGCGCGATCTCGTCCAGCCGGTCGATCTCGGAGAGGATGCGAGTGGCATTCTGCTCGAGGATGGCGTCGAAGTCCGGCCGTCCCCGGGCGCGCTGCAGGTGCTGCACGCCGAGGCGGATCGGCGTGAGCGGGTTCTTGATCTCGTGCGCCACCTGGCGCGCCATCTCGCCCCACGCCAGCACGCGTTGCGCGCGCGCGAGCTCCGTCACGTCATCGAGCGTGAGCACCGCGCCCCCGCTCTGCAGCCTCGTGAGCTGGCCGCGCAGCGTGCGCCCGTCGCGCTCCAGGTCGAAGCCGTCAGCGTTC
>DASTGQ010000452.1:0-4474 GCA_035718985.1 Gemmatimonadaceae bacterium | reverse complement strand
CAACACGGAGCTGCCCCTGGACGAGCTCCTGCATCGCGAGCTCCCCCACTTCCTGGAGTACGAAGAGCAGATCGTCGGCCTCTTCGCCGACTACACGCTCCGCAAGCAGGAGCGGAACCTGGTCGATTACGACGACCTGCTCCTCTTCTGGGCGCTGATGCTCGAGGCGTCGCCGGAGCTGCAGTCGCGCATCGCCGGCATGTACGATCACGTGCTGGTGGACGAGTACCAGGACACCAACCTGCTCCAGGCACGCATCCTCCGCGGCATGTGCGGTGCGCACCGCAAGCTCACCGTCGTCGGTGACGACGCGCAGAGCATCTACGCCTTCCGCGGGGCGCACTTCCGCAACATCCTCGACTTCCCGCGTCAGTATCCCGGAGCCACCCTCGTCACGCTGGCGCAGAACTATCGCTCCACCCAGCCCATCCTCGACCTCTCCAACATCGTCATCTCCCGAGCCGAAGAACGGTTCACGAAGGACCTGTTCACGAAGCGCGAAGGGGGCGAGAAGCCATGGCTGGTGACGGCGAAGGACGAAGCGCAGCAGACGCGATTCGTCGTGGACCGGGTCCTCCAGCTGCACGAGAGCGGCGTGCCGCTGCGCGAGATGGCCGTGCTCTTCCGGGCCGGCTACATGTCGGCCGATCTCGAGATCGAGCTCGCCAATCGCAAGGTCCCCTTCGAGAAGTGGGGCGGCCTCAAGTTCCTCGAGGCGGCGCACGTGAAGGACGTCCTCGCCTTCCTGCGCGTGAGCGAGAACCCGCGCGACGAGGTGAGCTGGTATCGCATCCTCATGCTCATGCCCGGCATCGGCGACACCACGGCGCGCGCGCTCATGGCCTCCATGCAGGAGCGCTCGTGGGATCCGGACGCCTTCACCCATCTCGTCGCGCCGCCGCGGGCGCGCGAGGCGCACCGCTCGCTCGCCACCCTGCTCCGCCAGCTCCGAGGGACGGTCAACCGCGAGGGGGAGGACGCCGGCGCCAAGGTGGCGAGCGACATCGTCGCCGTGCGCGCCATCTACGACGCGATCCTGCGCGAGAAGTACGATCGCCCGGAGGCTCGGCTCGCCGACCTCGACCAGCTCCGCACGATTTCGGCCGGCTATCCGTCGCGCACCGCCTTCCTTGCCGCCCTGGCCCTGGATCCTCCCTCCAACACCCAGGACCTCGCAGGCGGCGCCGAGTCGGAGGACGACGCGCTGATCCTCAGCACCGTACACAGCGCCAAGGGCAAGGAGTGGAAGGCGGTCTTCGTCATCTGGGCGGTGGACGGGTGGTTCCCCGCCTCGCGCGCCGTGGACGACCCCGACGAGCTGGAGGAGGAGCGCCGCCTGATGTACGTCGCGCTCACCCGCGCGAAGGACGAGCTGATGGTCGTCTACCCGATGCAGACGTATGGCTCACGCCGCGGCGCCGAGTACTCGTTCGACCAGCTCTCGCGCTTTCTCGACCGGGGCGTGCGCGAGAAGATGCAGCGCGTCGTGGTCGAGGAGGCTGGTGACGTGCCGGCGCCAGCGCCGATCACGGCGCCGGTGGTGGACCTCAGGGCACTGATGCGGGGGCGGTTCGGCGGGGCGAAGTGATCTTGGATATTATATCCGGCAGACGCGCTCGAACTGTCGCTGCTGTCTGACCCCATACCGCCCCCCTCGTGATCGACTACGCCCCCCTCGAAGTCTGGTTCTTCACCGGCAGCCAGCACCTCTACGGCCCCGAGACCCTCGCGCAGGTGGAGCGCGACTCACGCGCTGTCGTCGACGGCCTCAACGCATCGGGCCGGCTCCCCATCCGCGTCGTCTTCCGCGCCGTGGTCAAGACGCCCGAGGAGATCTCCGCCGCGCTGCGCGAGGCCGACGCCACGCCGCGCTGCATCGGCATCATCGCGTGGATGCACACCTTCAGCCCGGCCAAGATGTGGATCGGGGCGCTCAGCCGGCTGCGCAAGCCGCTCTGCCACCTCCACACCCAGTTCGGGCGTGACATCCCGTGGAAGTCCATCGACATGGACTTCATGAACCTCCACCAGTCGGCGCACGGCGATCGGGAGTTCGGCTTCATCGGCTCGCGCCTGCGCCTGAACCGTAAGGTGGTCGTCGGTCACTGGCAGGAGGGCGCGGCCCAGGATCGCGTTGCCGCGTGGATGCGCGCCGCCGCCGCCTGGCACGACAGCCAGACGCTGAAGATCGCCCGCATCGGCGACAACATGCGCCAGGTCGCGGTCACCGAGGGCGACAAGGTGGAAGCCGAGCTTCGCTTCGGCTATTCCGTGAACGGCTACGGCGTGGGTGACCTGGTGGCACGCGTGAACGCCGTCCCCGACGTGCGCATCGACGAGCTGTGCGCCGAATACGCGTCGTCCTACACGCTCATGCCGGGTCTCGAGGGTGGCGGTGCCAGGCACCAGTCGTTGCGCGATGCGGCCCGCATCGAGCTCGGCCTCCGCGACTTCCTGCAGGAGGGCGGCTTCGGCGGCTACACGGACACCTTCGAGAACCTGCACGGCCTCAAGCAGCTCCCAGGCATCGCCTCACAGCGCCTCATGGCCGATGGCTACGGCTTCGGCGCCGAGGGAGACTGGAAGATCGCCGCGCTCGTTCGCGCGATGAAGGTGATGGCACACGGGCTCGAGGGCGGCACGAGCTTCATGGAGGACTACACCTACCACTTCGACCCGGCCGGCCGCAGCGTGCTCGGCGCGCACATGCTCGAGATCTGCCCCTCCATCGCTGCCGGCAAGCCGTCGTGCGAGGTGCATCCGCTCGGCATCGGTGGCAAGGAGGACCCGGTGCGCCTGGTCTTCGACTCGAAGACCGGTCCCGCCGTGAACGCCACGATCGTCGACATGGGCAACCGCTTCCGGATGATCGTCAACGTGGTGGACGTCATTCCTCCGCTTGCCCAGATGCCGAAGCTCCCCGTCGCGCGCGCATTGTGGATTCCGCAGCCGGACCTCGACGTCGCCGCGGCAGCGTGGATCTACGCCGGCGGCGCGCACCACACCGGCTTCTCGCTCGCCCTCACGGTGGAGCACCTCGAGGACTTCGCCAACATGGCGGGCGTCGAGTTCCTGCTCATCGACAGCGAGACCCGGCTGCGCGACTTCCGGAACGAGCTTCGCTGGAACGACGCGGCGTACGGGGCGACCAGACGCTAGGCGCCAGCGCGCCGCCCATGGTTCCGGCGCTAAGGCGCGCCGGTCGCTAATCGCTTCACCGCCTCGAAGGGATTCTTCCTGTCCGACCTGGCCGCCTCGATGATCCGCTGGATCGTCACCCGCAGGTTGCCCCCGTTCTTCGCCAGCACGGCATCGAACGCGTCCAGGTCGGTGAGGTAGACGCGCCGCGACATCAGGATCGCGTTGTCCAGCCGGATCCGCTGCACGGCCCGAATGCTCATCGTCTTGAGCTGCGGCCCGAGCTCCTCCACGAACCGCTCCCGCGCCACGCCGAAGATCGAGTCGCGCAGCGCGATGCGCTCCGCCACCTGCTGTGGCGCATCGCCCGGGTGTGCCTTGAACACCGAGTCGACCACGTTGTAGAGCGACGCCCAGAACCGGCCAAGCACTTTCTCGTCGTCCCAACGCGCGGCGACCTCTGCCGCCGCCGCCGGTTCGCCGCGGCTCATGAAGAACCGTTCCGCCCCGCGTGAGCCGACGAAGTTGGCGAAGCTCTCGTTGAACACCGCCCCGCCCGGCGCATAGTAGGTGTTGTGGGTCAACTCGTGGATCACCGTGTTCGCCAGGGTCAGCGAGTCCGCACGAAGCGTCGAGGGAAGCAACGGATCGTTGAACCACCCAAGCGTGCTGAACGCCGACACGGCGCCGAGCCGCGTGTCGAAGCCGCGGTCGTGCAGCAGCCGCTCCTCCCGGCGCGCCTCGTCGAAGTCGAAGTAGCCCTTGTACGGTACGCGGCCCACGACGGGGAACCACCACGTGTACGCCTTCAGCTTGTCGCGATAGGCGGCTGACACCACCAGCGTCAGCGTGTCGCGCCCCGCCGGGCTGAACGTCGTGAAGCTCGCCCTCGCCTTGAGGCCGAGCGAGTCGGCCGCAAAGGCGCGCGCCGCGAGCACCAGCTTCAGCTTGTCGCGCAGCGCCGGCGTACTCGTCGAGCCGGCGATCATGTCGCGGATCGGCCGCCGGTGCCAGAGGATCTTCGACTCCTCCCAGGCGCCGCGCAGCAGGTAGCGTCCCGTCGGCGTGAGCGCCAGCACGGCGACACCGAACAGGAGCAGCGCGAGGACAGCGCGCGCGACGAAGCGCAGTCCTCTAAATCGTTTTGGTGCAGCCACTTGCGCGCTTCATCCGCGGGTCGCCTGCCTTTGACGCGAGGGGTCGGGGTCGCTATTCTTCCTAAGATGTCCTTCGTTCATCTCCACTGCCACTCGGAGTACTCCCTCCTCGACGGCGCCAACCGCATCGACGACCTGATCGCCAGGGCGATCGAGCTCGAGCAGCCGGCGCTGGCGAT
>DASTGQ010000451.1:0-3863 GCA_035718985.1 Gemmatimonadaceae bacterium | reverse complement strand
GAGCAGTCCCGCCCGCGTAAGGAATGCGCGCGACCGACCGCGCCACACGGAATCCGGCCGCGCGAGCCGCTTCCAACCATTCGACGGACGCCGTGGTCAAATGGATAGTCGCACGCCGACATCCTTCGTCCACCGCCCATGTCGTCACTTTCGCCGAAGCGGCTCGCGTGGCCCCTCGCTGCACTGTCTGCGCTCGCGCTTCCCCTGGCGGCGCAGGCGCCGGCCACATCAGGGCACGACGTTCCGTCGGCGTCGGCGACGCGGCGCACCGGGCCGATCACGATCGACGGAAAGCTCGACGAGGCGGCGTGGGCCGCAGCCACGCCGATCACGAAGTTCCGGCAGTCGCAGCCCAACGAAGGGGCCGACGCGACGCTCGCGACCGAGATCCGCATCCTCTACGACGACGACGCGCTCTACGTCGGCGCCCGCATGAGCGAGCCGATGGGCCGAGCGGGGATCCGCGCGCCGCTCGCGCGCCGCGATCAGCTGCTCGCCGCCGACGGCAACAATGGCTCCTTCAACTCGCTCACCACCGACAAGTTCGCCATCGACCTCGATCCGTACCACAACCACCTGGACGAGGCGTGGTTCGAGATCAATCCCGCGGGCGTGCGCGGCGACCAGTTCAACGGCGACCCGTCGTGGGATCCCGTGTGGGAGGGCGCCGCCCAGGTGACGGCGGATGGATGGACGGCCGAGATGCGCATCCCGTACTCGCAGCTCCGGTTCTCGGGCGGGCACGTGCAGACGTGGGGCATGCAGCTGTGGCGGTACGTGGACCGCCTCAACGAGCAGGATGAATGGTCCTTCCGCCGGCGCAACGAGAGCTCGGGGCCGGCGTACTTCGGCCATCTGGAAGGGCTCGCCATCGCGAAGGTGCCGAGACAGGCGGAGCTCCTCCCGTACGTCGTGTCGCGCGGGCAGTTCAAGTACGCCGATCCGGGCGACCCGTACCACAACAGCACGACGGCGAGCGTCAACGCCGGCGCCGACATCAAGTACAACCTGACGTCGAGCCTCACGCTCGACGCCACGATCAACCCGGATTTCGGCCAGGTGGAGGTGGACCCGGCGCAGCTGAACCTCTCGGCGTACGAGGTGTCGTACGACGAGAAGCGGCCGTTCTTCGTCGCCAACCGCAGCGCGTTCAGCTTCGGCGGCCTGAGCTGCATCAACTGCAACAACGTCTCGAGCCTCAGCGCCTTCTACTCGCGGCGCATCGGCCGCCCGCCGCAGCTCAACGGCCTCGTGACGAGCAGCTCGCTCTACGCCGAGACGCCGGACGCCGCCACGATCCTCGGCGCCGCGAAGGTCACCGGCCGCACGAGAGGCGGATACACCGTCGGGCTGCTCGATGCCGTCACGAGCCGCGAGGAGGCACACTTCGTCACGGCAGTGGGCGGGCCGGAGCGCACGCAGGCGGTCGAGCCGTTGACGAACTACTTCGTCGGCAGGGTGAAGAAGGAGCTCCGGAACGGCGCCACCACGGTCGGCGGCATCGTCACCTCGACGGTGCGCGCGCTCGACGGGGACACGGTGCTCACCGACCGGCTGCGGAGCGATGCCACGGTAGGCGGCGTCGACTGGAGTCACAGCTGGAGCAACCGCGTCTATCGGTGGCGCGGTGCGCTCATGGCGTCCGACGTCCGCGGCTCGCCGCAGGCCATCGCGCTCACCCAGCGGTCGCCGACGCACTACTACCAGCGGCCGGATCGCGACGTGACGTCGGACGGGCTCTTCTCCACGCGCTACGACACGACGGCCACCTCGATGCAGGGGTACGGACTCTACACGCGCGTGGCGAAGGAGAACGGCAACTGGCTGTGGGAGCTGCAGCAGAACTGGCGCAGCCCGGGCTTCGAGGTGAACGACCTGTCGATCATCTCGCGGACGGATTACCGCTGGATGAACGGCAACCTCGCCCGGCAGTGGGTCACGCCAGGCCGCTGGTACCGTTCGGCATTCCTCAGCTACGGCGGCCAGACGCAGTACAACTTCGACGGCGACCGCACCGACCTCGAGCAGTACGCCTTCAACAGCATCGAGTTCAGGAACTACTGGGTGCTGCGCTCCTACTGGTCGCGGAGCCACAACGTGCTGGACGACCGGTTGAGCCGCGGCGGTCCGGTGCTCGGCAAGGTGGGATACGACTACTATCAGCTCGGCGTGTCGACCGACCCGCGCGGTCGAGCGGTGTGGGACATCCAGAACGGCTATTCCGTCGGCTTCGATGGCACCCGGAGCTGGAGCTTCACGCCCGGCGTCGCACTCAAGCCGGCCGGCAACATCTTCATCCAGCTCTCACCGGGGTGGAACTGGGCGGAGGACGGCGCCCAGTACGTGAAGACCGTCAAGGATCCCACCGCCACCGCGTTCGCCGGCTCGCGCTACGTCTTCGCGTACATCACCACGCGGACGCTCTCGATGGAGACGCGGGTCAACTGGACCATGCGCCCCGACCTGACGCTGCAGCTGTATGCGCAGCCCTTCGTGGCGAGCGGCAACTACGAGCGGTTCCGCGAGTTCGCGGCGCCGAGGACGAGGACGAAGCTCGAGTACGGCCGCGACATCGGCACCATCGTGCGCGATCCCGCCGCGGCGCAGTACACCGTGGACCCCGACGGCACCGGTCCGGCAGCACCGTTCACCTTCGGCGATCCGAACTTCACCACGCACTCCCTGCGCGGTACGGCGGTGCTGCGGTGGGAGTACCGGCCCGGCTCGACCGTGTTCTTCGTCTGGACGCAGCAGCGCTCGGGCGACCAGGTCTACGGGGACATCGATTTCCGTCGCGACGCACGCGCGCTGGTCGCGGACCGTCCGGACAACGTGTTCCTCATCAAGGCGACGTACTGGCTGGGGCGGTGAGCCACGATCACGTGCCGGGAGCGACTCGCGCCAGCGCGTCGATGTCGCCTGACACGATCAGCTCCAGGTTCCGGGTGATCGTCTCGATCGGCCAGTCCCACCATGCGAGCGATTCGAGGCGGGCTGCGCTCGCCGGGTCGAAACGCTGCCTGATCACCCTCGCCGGATTTCCGCCGACGATCGCGTACGGCGGCACGTCCGAGACGACCACCGAGCGGGTGGAGACGATGGCACCGTTGCCGATGTGCACCCCCGGCATGATGAGCGCGTCGTAGCCGATCCAGACGTCGTTGCCGATCACCGTGTCGCCCTTGAAGGGGAGATCGCCCGCCTGGGGCATGACCTTCTCCCAGCCGTTCCCGAAGATCTGGAATGGATAGGTGGAGATGCCGGACATCCTGTGATTCGCGCCGTTCATGATGAACGTGACGCCACGAGCGATGGCGCAGAACCGGCCAATGACCAGCTTGTCCCCGATGAACGGAAAGTGATAGAGCACGTTGCGCTCGAATCCTTCCGGGTCCACGGGATCATCGTAGTAGGTGTACTCCCCGACGACGATGTTCGGGTTCGAGATGGTGTTCCGGATGTAGCACACCTGGGGGAAGCCTTCCATCGGGTGCGCGTTCCTGGGATCGGGTCCGTTCACGTGTCGTTCTCCCGTCTGGTAACTCTGACAATTTATACTTGAAACACGCTATAAATGGCTATAAATAGCTACACATGGACCCCATCAGGAACCCCTTCTCCCCGGGCGCCGGTGCGCCGCCGCCGGAGCTCGTGGGGCGGGACCCGCTGCTCGAGCAGGCGCGAGTCCTCCTTGGGAGGGTCAGGCAGAAGAGACCTGAGAAGAGCCTGCTGCTGACAGGCCTGCGCGGGGTGGGGAAGACCGTCCTCCTCAACGAGATGGAGCGTCAGGCGAGGGACGCCGGGTACCGGACGATCTTCATCGAAGCACACGAGGACAAGCCGCTCGGTCCGCTCCTCGCCCC
>DASTGQ010000450.1:0-11073 GCA_035718985.1 Gemmatimonadaceae bacterium | reverse complement strand
TCGCCTCGTTCTCGCGGCGGATTCCTTCCGCGGAGAGGAACTCCGTCACGACGACGTCGGCGCCGTGCTCGTGGCAGAGTTGCCGGAATGGCGACTCCGACACGCCGGCCATGGGCGCGAGGTAGAGCGGAATCCTGGCTTCGAGGGGAAACGGAAAAGGCATCCCTCAATTTACCGCGCGCCGGAAGTCCAAGCAACGTGAGCGTTTGACAATCGAGCGCGCCCGCCGATAGTTTCCTCGATTCGACACGACGAGTGGCCGCCGACCGGCGGCCCGGGTACCGCCTGCACCGGATCGGCGAGATGGAACTGCGCGAGTTCTTCAGCGAAGACGCAATCAAGCTCGAGCTCCAGGGGGAGACGAAGGACGACGTCCTCAAGGAGCTCATCGGCCTGCTCTCGCTCGACGAGAAGTCCGAGGGCATGCTGTACAAGATGCTGAAACGACGCGAGAACCTCGGGTCCACCGGTATCGGTCGCGGCATCGCCATTCCACACTGCCGCTCCCTCGTCGTGAACAAGCTGCGCGTGGCGTTCGGCCGAAAGTCGAAGGGGCTCGACTTCAAGGCAATCGACGAGAAGCCGGTGAACTTCTTCTTCCTCATCGTTGCGCCGCCGCTGGAAGTCTCGAACCAGTACCTGCCCGTCCTCGGCAAGATCGCGCAGTTCTCCAAGGAGCCCGACGTACCTCAGCGCCTCCTGGCCCTGACGGAGCCGAAGCAGTTCCTCGAGCTGCTGAAGGAAAAGGGCGTCTGATCGACGGACGAGCCGTCAGTAGGTCAGGACGGGGACCAGCAGCACCATGAACGCCGCGAGCCCGGTCGCGGCGCATTCCACGACGAGCAAGGCGGTCCGCGCAACGTCGCCGCGCAGCCTGCCGCCGTACACCTCACGCAGCGCCGAGCGGGAATTAGGCGCCCATCCACAGGGCGGTCGCCCCGTCCAGCGTCCTGCGGGCCGGGTTCCTGGGGAGCCACGCCCAGGCGGCTAGCTGCGTCACTGCGCCGTTATTCCCACTCGATGGTTGCGGGCGGCTTGGAACTGACGTCGTAGACGACGCGATTCACTCCGTCCACCTCGCGGATGATCCGGTTCGAGATCCGGGCCAGCACGTCGTGCGGAAAGGGAAACCAGTCCGCCGTCATGCCGTCGGTGCTGGTGACGGCACGGAGGGCCACGACGTTGTCGTAGGTGCGCTCATCGCCCATCACGCCGACGCTGCGCACCGGCAGCAGCACGGCGAACGCCTGCCAGATGTCGTCGTAGAGGCCTCCCTCGCGGATCTCCTCGAGGTAGATGGCGTCGGCGTGCCGCAAGACGCGCAGCGCCGGCTCCGTCACCTCGCCGAGCACGCGGATGGCCAGCCCGGGGCCGGGAAATGGGTGGCGCCCGACCATGATCTCGGGGAGGCCCAGCTCACGCCCGACGCTGCGCACCTCGTCCTTGAACAGCTCACGCAGCGGCTCGATCAGCTCGAACTGCATGTCGGGGCGCAGGCCGCCCACGTTGTGGTGCGTCTTGATGGTGACCGACGGCCCCCCGGTTGGCGACGAGCTCTCGATGACGTCCGGGTAGAGAGTCCCCTGCACGAGGAATTTCGCGTTCGTGCCTGCTCGCGCGGTGGCGTCCTCGAAGACGTCGATGAAGGTGTGGCCGATGGCGCGGCGCTTCGCCTCCGGATCCGTCACACCCGCCAGCGCACCCAGGAATCGGTCCGACGCATCCACGGTCACCAGCTTGATGCCCATGTTGGCGCGCATCGTCTGCTCCACCTGCTCCCGCTCGTGCAGGCGAAGCAGCCCCGTGTCCACGAAGACGCACGTCAGCTGGTCGCCGATGGCGCGGTGGACGAGCGCGGCGGCCACTGACGAGTCCACGCCACCGGACAGACCGCAGATGACCTGCGCATCGCCGACGCGTTGGCGGATGCGCGCCACCTCGTCGTCGATGAACGCGCCCGGGGTCCAGCTTGGCGTCGCACCGCAGACCTCGAAGAGGAAATTGGAGAGCAGTTCGCCCCCACGGGGCGTATGCGCCACCTCGGGATGGAACTGCACGCCGAAGATCGGTCGCTCGTCATGCTGGAAGGCCGACACCGGATTGCCAGCACCCGCGGCGATGATGCGGAAGCCCGGCGGCGCCTGCTCCACGTGGTCGCCGTGGCTCATCCACACTGTGGTCGCTTCCTGCGGTGCGAAGCCGCGGAAGAGCGGGCTCTCGCCCGTGGGGTGAATGAGGTCCCGCCCGTATTGCCGTTGCCCGCCACGAAGCACCTCGCCGCCGAACAGCTGGGCGATGAGCTGCATGCCGTAGCAGACGCCGAGGACGGGCGCGACGTCGAACATGGTCTTGTCGGCACGGGGCGCGCCAGGCGCGTAGACGGAGTTGGGTCCCCCGCTCAGGATGATGCCGGTCGGTTGCCACTCGCGAATCCACTCCACCGAGCGTGTCGGCGGATGGATCTCCGAGTACACGCGAGCCTCACGAACCCGCCGCGCAATGAGCTGCGTGTACTGCGAACCGTAGTCGATGATGAGGATCCGGCTCGACGCCGTCATGTGGTCCAGTGCGCAGGGTCGAGAGCCAGGAACTCGACATGTCGCGTATCGAGGTCGAGGATGGCCGCCTTCGGTGTGCCGTACAGCCACCCGCAGCATTCGCCAGGATTCACGATGAGCGTGTCCCCACGATGCTTCATCTCCTGCTGATGCGTGAAGCCGTGCACCACCACGCCGTGGGACTCGATGCTGCGAGGCTGCACATCCGCGAGGTCGTGCACCAGCATGATGCGCGCGCCGCCGAGCTCGAAGCTGTGCGGTCCCTCGAACAACTCGGCGCCGAAGCCGGCCGTCGCCTTGGCCAGCAGGCCTTGCCGGTCCCCATCGTTGCGCCCGAACACGCCCGCGAGCGACATGCTCGCCTCCTCGATCGGGCGAAGCGCGAATGGCGAGCAGTAGTCCCCCGCGTGCAGCACCATCGAGACGCCCGACGCCTGCATCTGCTTCACGAACTCCGCAATCGCCGGCAGGCGATCGTGGCTGTCGGCCAATAATCCCACCCGCATCAGCCCTGCCTCCATTCGGGGTCGCCCTGCTCGAGGCGCACGAGATCTTCGTACCGTTCCCGCGTTGTCACGACGGCGTACCGGTCGGCGTCGACCAGTACCTCTGCGCCCCGTGGCCTGGTGTTGTAGTTGGACGCCATCACGTAGCCGTATGCGCCCACATCGAATACCGCGAGCAGGTCACCGGCATTGGCCTGCGACATCTCGCGGCCGAGGGCGAGGAAGTCCCCGCTCTCGCACACCGGACCCACCACATCGGCCGTCATCCGGCCGGTCGAGGGCCGCACCGGCTCGATGCGATGGTATGCATCGTAGTGCGACGGTCGAATCAGCTCGGTCATCCCGGCATCGGTGATCAGGAAATCGCGACCTCCGCTGTGCTTCCGATAGAGCACGCGGGTAAGCAGCACGCCCGCGTTGCCGACGATGAAGCGTCCCGGCTCCATCAGCAGCGTGAGGCCGGTCGCCTGCACGCGCGGGAGGAGGGCCTGTGCGAACCGCTGCAGGTCCGGCGCGCGCTCCTCGTCGTACGAGACACCCAGGCCGCCGCCGATATCCAGGTAGCGGACAGTGTCCACCCCGGAGGAGCGCAGCTCGCCAAGCAGTCCGGCCAGCCGGTCGACGCCATCCATGTACGGCTCCAGCCGGAAGATCTGCGACCCGATGTGCATGTCGAGCCCGATCAGCCGCGTATTTGGCTGCGCTGCGGCGACGTGGGCCACGGCGAGCACGTCATCGAAAGGAATGCCGAACTTGGCGCCCTTCTCACCTGTCTTGATGTACCGGTGCGAGCTGTCGACCGCCACCTCCGGGTTGACGCGCAACCCGATCGGCGCCACGACGCCCAGCTCGCCGGCGATCCGGTCGAGCAAGCGGACTTCTTCGCCGGACTCCACGTTGATGAGCATGACGCCCGCCTGGAGCGCCTCGCGCAGCTCTCGCTCCGTCTTTCCCACCCCGCCGAAGATGATCTCCTCGCTCGCAAACCCGGCGCGGCGAGCGCGGAACAGCTCGCCCCCCGATACGACGTCGACGCCAGCGCCCAGATCACGCAGTACACGCAGGATGGCGGCGTTGGAGTTCGCCTTGAGGGTGTAGTGCACGCGATGCGGCACGCCGGCGAGCGCGTTGTCGAGCCGCTCGAAACGATCACGGATCGTCGACGCGCTGTACACGTACGTTGGCGTGCCCACGTCGTCGGCGATGCGATCGAGCGGCACGCCATCGCACTCCAGCACGCCGTCCGCCCGGGTGAATCCAGAGGTCAGTACGCCTTCGCCCACAACGCCTCGGAGGTCGCGGGTCGTCCGCACTTCAGGCACGTCGTCGGGGCTTCGGCCGAGCGGAATTCCTCGTCGGGAAGGCACCGGATGGTCGCCTTGGTCTCCTCCTTGATCTGCGCCTCGCAGGCCGGATCGCCACACCACCCGGCGTAGACGAACCCGCCCTCGCCATCCATCAGCTCCCTGAACCGGTCATACCTGATGCGCTCACGGATGCTGTTCGTCTCGCGACGGTCCAGCGCCGCGGCGAGCATGTCCCGCTGGATGACGGAGAGCAGCTCGCTCACCTCCTCGCCGAGCACGTCGAGGGAAACGGGGCGCTTCTCTCGCGTGTCGCGCCGGACGAGCACTCCCTGGTTGGCCGCCAGGTCGCGCGGTCCGAGCTCGAGCCGCAGCGGTATGCCGCGCAGCTCCCACTCGTAATACTTGGCGCCCGGCTTCATCCCTTCGCGCGCATCCACGTGAATGCGAAGTCGCGCCGGCTCTCGACGATCCCATGCGCCGAGCGACGCCATGATGCGGTTCGCCGCTTCGAGCACGAGCGCACGGTCCTCGTCAGTGCGGTAGATGGGCACGATCACCATCTCGATCGGGGCGAGCAGGGGCGGAACGCGAAGGCCGAGGTCATCGCCATGCGTCATGACGAGACCACCCACCATCCGCGTGGACACGCCCCAGCTCGTGTTCCACGCGTACTCGGTGGCGCCACTCTCCGCCTGGAACTTGAGGTCGAACGCCTTCGCGAAGTTCTGGCCGAGGTTGTGCGAGGTGCCCGCCTGGAGTGCCTTGTTGTCCTGCATCATCGCCTCGCACGAATACGTGCGCAGCGCGCCGGCGAACTTCTCCGCCTCCGTCTTCTGGCCCGTCACGACCGGCATGGCGATGTAGGTCTCCATGAAGTCGCGGTAGACGCCGAGCATGCGCCGCGTCTCCTCCTGCGCCTCGTCGTGCGTGGTATGCGCAGTGTGCCCCTCCTGCCAGAGGAACTCGGTCGTGCGCAGGAAGAGTCGGGTCCGCATCTCCCACCGCACCACGTTCGCCCACTGGTTGATGAGCAGTGGCAGGTCGCGATAGCTCTGCACCCACTTGGCGAACATCGAGTAGATGATCGTCTCGGACGTGGGGCGTACGACGAGCGGCTCGTCGAGCTTCTTGCCGCCCCCATGTGTGACCACGGCCGCCTCGGGCGCGAACCCCTCGACGTGCTGGGCCTCCTTGTGCAGGAAGGACTCCGGGATGAACAACGGGAAGTAGGCGTTCTGGTGGCCGGTCGCCTTGAACATGTCATCGAGGGCGCGCTGCATGCGCTCCCAGATGCCATACCCATTCGGGCGGATGACCATGCATCCGCGCACGGGCGAGTAATCGGCCAGCTCGCTCCGGAGCACTACCTCGTTGTACCACGCGCTGAAGTCTTCCGCGCGGGGTGTGAGCTTCCTGTCGTCAGCCATTCGAGCTTTCAGTGGAAAGTGTGACGAACTCCCTCGCGCCGCTTGCCTGTGCTGCCTTCTTCTGCTTCGACAACGACTGCGGGCGCAGCGCATACTCCACCGCCTGCCCCGCCGCACGGCGGCGTGCGGCCTCGCGCATGACGTCCTCCAGCGGGACAGTCTCTTCGGCGGCGAGCCATACGTCTGCCTCGGTGGGGGCGGCCGACATCAGTCCCCTGGCGCGCAGCAGCTCGCCCAGCACCACGTCTCCCATCCCGAACCCGAGCGCGGGCATGTCCGCTCCCCCGAGCGACTCGAGAAGGGTATCGTACCGACCACCGCCGCAGATCGCGCGGAACTCACCGGAGCGATCGAACAGCTCGAACACGATGCCGGTGTAATACGCCAGCCCGCGCACGATGGACAGGTCGAGCCGCAGCCACGATTCGTCGCCACCGAGCAACGCGGGTACGTAGCGAAGGAAGCGACCGAACTCCTCGACGACCGCGGTCGCGTCGCCGTGACGCAGCGTCGCCGCGAGCTCGTCGAAGCGGACGTCGGCGATCCCGAGGATGCGAGCGATTGCTTCGGACGGGACGCCAAGCGTCGTGAGCTTTTCCGACGATATCTGCGACGGCGTGCGCTCCAGCTTGTCGATCACGCCGTAGACGCTCGCCACGGCTTCCGCCGGCACGCCGAGCCCCAGAAGGTACGCCTGCAGGAGCCGGCGGTCGGAGACGCGGACTACCACGTCCCCCGACGTGAGACCGAAGGACCGCATCATGTCCACTGCGCACGCCACCAGCTCGGCATCGGCGGCGACGTCCGTTGCGCCGAAGATGTCCACGTTGAGCTGGTAGTGCTCACGGAGCCGGCCCTTCTGCTGCCGCTCGTAGCGAAAGAGCTGGGGCATGGAGAACCACCGCACCGGCTTGCGTAGCGCGTTGGCGCGCGCCGCGACCATGCGCGCGACGGTCGGCGTCATCTCCGGGCGGAGCGCGACCTCACGGCCACCCTTGTCGGTGAAGTTGTAGAGCTGCGCGACGATCTCCTCGCCACTCTTCCGCGTGTAGAGGTCGAGCGGCTCGAGTGGGGGGCCATCGTACTCGACGAACGCGTACCGGCGCGCCACTTCCCGCCAGGTGCGCATGATGTACGCGCGCTCGGCGAGCTCCTGGGGATAGAAGTCGCGGAAGCCGGGGAGAGCGCCTTTGAACATCCCGTAAAACTAGCCGGTGAGCGGAGATACCTGCAACCGCGACATCGCGTCGCCCACCGTGTGAAAGGAACCGGTGACGAGGATCGTACCCGCCCCCTCTTCGGCGACGACGAGCGCCTCGTCGAATTGCGAGACCCCGCGTACGTCGTACCCCTGCGCTCTGGCATAGTCGACAGCCTCGGCGACGTCCCACGAGCGAGAGGCCGGCGCCGTCGGTGCGTCGGTCAGCACGAACCGCGTCACGACGGGCGCGAGCGCATCGAGCATCGCGCGCCAGTCCTTGTCGCCAAGGACGCACAGCAGCGCAGTCACGGGCCGCTCGTGGTCCACGAGCCGCAGGCTCGCGGCGAGCGTGCGCGCGCCGTCGGGATTGTGTGCGACGTCGAAGATCCACCGACCCGCGCGCTGGAACCGGCCGGGCAATCGGACGTCGCGCGCCGATCGGGCCGCCTCGGCGAGCGGGACGCGAAACGGTTCGCCCGCGGCATCGAGCAGCGTGAGCGTGAAGGCGAAGTTTGCCGCCTGGTGCTTCCCGACGAGCGGCGTCACCACCACGCGATCGTCGTCGAGCGCGCGCAACCGGAAGCGGGTTCCTGCGGGAGTGAGGGCGAGCTCCGTGATCTCGCTCTCCTCGACGACGACCCGAGTGGGCGCAGCACCCGCGTCGTGAGCGCACCGGATCAGATGATCGCGCACCACCGGATCCGCTTCTCCCACCACCGCTGGGAGACCGCGCTTGAAGATTCCCGCCTTCTCCCGCGCGATCGCCTCGAGGCTGTCGCCGAGGTACTCCATGTGGTCGAAGCCAATGGCCGTGACGCCCGCTGCGCGCGGTACCACGACGTTGGTGGAGTCCAGTCGGCCGCCAAGGCCCGTCTCCACGAGTGCCACCGCCGCCCCGACGCGCGCGAAGTGCGCAAAGGCGAGCGCCGTCGTCGCCTCGAAGAAGGTCGCACCGAGGCGTTCGACCGTCGGCGTCCACTGCTCGACGAAGGCAACGACCTCGTCTTCCGGGATCGGCACGCCGTCCACGGCGATCCGTTCACGGAAATCGACGAGATGTGGCGACGTATACCTCGCGACGCGCAGCCCGCGCGCGCGCAGGAGTGCGTCCGCCGTCGCGACGGAGCTGCCCTTCCCGTTCGTGCCAGCGATGTGAATCACCGGACACGCGAGGTGCGGATCGCCCATCGCGGAAAGGAGGGCGCGCGTGCGTTCCAGGCCCAACCTGACGGTTCCGGTCGTGCGCGCGAAGAGGTAATCGAGCGCCGACTTGTATCGTGTCAGGGTGACGCCCACCCGGTGGCAGCGGGACGTCCGCTCATGTGCCGAAGAAGCTGCCCGACCGTGTGCTTGAGGTCACGACGGTGCACCACCTGGTCCACCATGCCGTGGTCCAGCAGGAACTCCGCCGTCTGGAAGCCTTCCGGCAGGTCCTGCCCCAGCGTCTGCTTGATGACGCGCGGGCCCGCGAAGCCGATCACGGCACCGGGCTCGGCGAGGATCGCATCGCCGAGCATGGCGTAGCTCGCGCTCACGCCGCCCGTCGTCGGGTTGGTGAGGATCACGATGTAGGGCAGCCGACGCTCGGCGAGCTGCGCGAGGACGGCGCTCACCTTGGCCATCTGCATCAGCGAGAGGACACCTTCCTGCATGCGAGCCCCGCCCGACGCGCACACCACCACGAGAGGATGCTTTCGCTCCAGCGAGCGCTGGCCCAGGCGCGCGATCTTCTCCCCCACCACCGATCCCATCGACCCGCCCATGAAGGCGAAATCCATCACCCCGAGGTTCGTCGGCAGCCCGTCGATCGTACCGGTGGCGGCAAGAAGGGCATCGCCCTCGCCCGCATTCGCCGTCGCCTTCTTCAGACGGGCAGGATACTCGGGAAAACCGAGCGGATCCGCGGAGCGAATCCCCTGCTCCAGCTCCTCGATCGATCCCTCGTCGAGAAGGAGAGCGCAGTAGTCGCTCGCGCGGATCCGCCGATGATAGTCGCAGTTCGGGCACACATTGTTGTTGCGCACGAACTTCTCGCGAATGTCCGTGTGCCCGCATGCCTCGCACTTCTCCCAGACGTCCGGGGGAATCTCGAGGCGCTCCCGCTGGGGGACGCGCGGCTTCTTTTCCTTACGAAACCAAGCCATGACTGGAAAATGTGCCCGGCGTGAGGGTTACGGGCAAGGGATGCGCTGCTCGTGAGCCTGCGACGGCAACCTCAGACCGCGAACGGCCCGTTGCGTCCACCACGACCCTCGGCGGCGATTCGTACCAGGATACCGATTGCCAGCCAGCATGCGAGCATGAAGCTGCCGCCGTAGCTGAAGAAGGGCAGCGGAATGCCCGTGATCGGCATCAGGTTCAGCGTCATGCCGACGTTGACGAGCACGTGGACGATCCAGCTCGCCAGAAGACCGAAGGCCACGAGGCTGCTGAAGGAGTCATTCGCCCGCTCGGCGATCTTCGTGACACGCAGGAACAGCAGGAGGAACAGGGCGAACGCCAGTGTCACGCCCACGAAGCCCAGCTCCTCACCGACCACGGCGAAGATGAAGTCGGTATGCTGTGCGGGAAGGAAAGCTAATCGCTTCTGCGTCCCCTCCGTGAATCCCTTCCCGAACCATCCGCCCGAGCCGATGGCGATCTGCGACTGGATGACGTGATATCCCGCGAGCCGCCGGTCGATGTCGGGATTGATGAAGACGAGAAGGCGCTTCTGCTGGTACGGCGCCAGCTTCTCCCACACGATTGGCGATACCACGCCGAAGATGACGTTCACGACGACGACGAAGATGCCCTCGTACATGTACGGCTTGTACCAGAGCACGAGCGCGATCAGCAGCAGGAACCACGCTCCCCACAGCTTGGTGTTGAAGGCGAGGATGAGGCTCACGACCGGACTCGCCACGAGCACGAGGAGCGGCCACGACACGCCGGCCCAGAAGAGCATCGCGAAGGCGAAGCCGATGAACACGATGCCCGTGCCCAGGTCCGGCTGCTTCATGATCAGCGCCCACGGGATGCCGACCACCAGCGCGGGCTTCCACAACTCCAGCAGCGACCGTGGCGGCTCCTTGTAGGCGGCAATGACCTTCGCCAGCGCCAGCACGACGGTGATCTTCGCCAGCTCGGACGGCTGACCGATGCGGACGCCGCCGATGGCCAGCCAGCTCTTGGTGCTGGCCGCCGTTCCGGCCCCCTTCCCGATGAACAGCAACGCCAGCAGCAGCAGGACGGTGAGCCCGTACGCCGGCCACGTGACCCAATCCAGCATCCGCACCGAGAAGCGCGAGACGGCGTAGGCCGCGCCCAGGGCCACGAGGAACCAGATCGCCTGCAGCTTCCAGAGGCGGGCGACGGCGGTGGGAATGTCGGTCTGCCCCGCCGAATAGACCACGGCGATGCCATAGATCGACAGCAGCAGGGCGACGATGACCAGCGGCCAGTCGATGGGAAAGCGACGCGTGCTCATCCGGTCCGCTCGCCTCGCGCCCCGTCGTCCGCCAGCCGCCGAACGTCACCTGAGGGGCGGATCATGCCGAGCGAGTTTCCAGCACGGGACGCAGTACCATCAGAGCGATGACGCCGGCGACCGCCGTCACGGCGGCAGACAGCGACGACCACACCAGGATCTGCATCAAGAGCTCTGCGCCGTGCAGCCGGCGCTCGACGAGGTTCATCAGGATCTCGTACGCCCATTTTCCAAGGAAAAGGAAGAAGCCGTTGAGCAGTACGTGATCCGCGAAGAACACCGCCTTGAGGCGGGACCAGCTGAAGCCGATGAGCGTCATGGCGAGCGCACCCGCGCCAAAGGCGCCGAGCGCCACGGAGTCGGAGGCCAGGCCCAGGATGAAGCCGAACAGTGCGGCCACCCCAGGTCGCACGCGCACCGACGCGAGAAGCAGCGCGATGATGAGGAAATCCGCCGAGGCGCGCCAGGCGAGCAGCGGCCGGAGCGTGTAGTGCAGCAGGATCAGGATCGCACAGAGGACGATCGTGCGAACGGTGGCGCTCCAGTTCATTGCGGGACTACCGGTGGCGTGCCACGGGGCGTAGTGGGGGGGGCCCCCGGAATCT
>DASTGQ010000449.1:0-8626 GCA_035718985.1 Gemmatimonadaceae bacterium | reverse complement strand
CTGGCGACGATCGGCAAGAAGCTGCGGCAGGCGGCAGGTCAGCACGCCACGGTGGCGCGCCTGGGCGGCGACGAGTTCGCGGTGCTCGTGGAGCACGTGGACGCGGCCGACGTGGCCGAGGAGATGGCCGAGCGCTTCCGTGCCGTGCTTGCGCAACCGACGTCGATCGGCGGCGAGGAGGTCTCACTCTCGGTGAGCGTCGGGATCGCGCTGAGCACCACCGCCGCCGAGCTGCCGGAGCACGTGTTGCGCGGCGCCGACCTCGCGATGGCGCGCGCCAAGCGCATGACGCGCGGCGACGCGCCGCCCCCGCCGGTGCTCTTCGATTGGAAGATCGCGGCCGAAGCGCGCGCTCGCCGTCGCCTGCAGGACGAGCTGCGGCAGGCCGTGCTGAACAACGAGTTCGTCCTGCACTACATGCCGATCATCTCGCTGGAGACGGGTCGCATCTCCGGCGTGGAGGCGCTTCTCCGGTGGAATCACCCGACGCGCGGCCTGCTCTCCCCCATCGAGTTCCTCGGCGTGGCGGAGGAGCTCGACGTCATCTCCGACGTGGGGCGCTGGGTGCTGCGCGAGGCGTGTCACCAGGTGCGCGAGTGGAACTTCGAGGTGCCGGGCGGCGAGGGGCTTACCGTGGCCGTCAACCTCTCGAATCGCCAGTTCAGCGCAACCGGGTTCCTCGACGACGTGGCGCGCACGATCAAGATCTTCGGGCTGCCGCCGTCGTCGCTCGTGCTCGAGGTGAACGAGCGGGTGGTGGCGCAGGACGTGACTCGCGCTGCCGGCGTGCTCACCGGCCTGCGCGCGCTGGGGACGAAGATCCACATGGACGACTTCGGATCCGGCAACTCGCCGATCGGCTACCTGCAGCGCCTCCCGCTGGACGGCGTGAAGATCGACCACATGCTGGTGAACAAGATGGACCGCGACGACCGCGCGCTGCGCATCGTGCGGTCGGTCGTCGGCCTGGCGCGCGAGTTCGGGCTCGACGTGGTGGCGGAAGGGATCTCGTCGGCTGGGCACCTGAAGGTGCTGCAGGAGATCGGCTGCACGCACGGGCAGGGGCAGCTGTTCTCTCCCGCCGTGGTGGCGAGCGGGGTAACGGCGATGCTGCGCGAGAGACCCTGGTAAGCTCCTCGACGACAACGGCGAGTACGCGAGTAAACCCGGTACCTCGTACGGGGTTGGCATCCAGGCCGCAGGAATTCGGGGCCGGTCGCGGAGCGCTGCGCCGCGAGCGCGCTTGTGTGCGCTCATGGGGGCGGCGCGCTGGGGGGCTCGGTACGTGGTGCGTGGTACGCAGTACTAGTCGTTGTCGTTCAGCCGTTCCTCTATCCTCCGCAGCTCCACCCTCGCCCCGATCTGGCGCGCCAGCGCCGCGCCGCGCTCGAGGTGGGCGCGCGCGTCGTCGGGTTTTCCCTCCCCCTCGGCGACGTCGGCAAGCACGCACAGGCACTCCACCTGGCGCCAGCGGTTCTCGGATACGACGAAGTGGCCGAACGCCTCGGCGGCCATCTGGCCGGCGTCGATGAAGGCGCCCTTGGCCGCGCGGAGCTGGGCGAGGTTGAGCAGCGCCAGCGCACAGAGCTCCGCATCCTCCACCTCGCGCGCGCGGTCGAGCGCGGCACGAAGCAGTGGCTCGGCGCGATCCAGGTCACCGCTCTCGCAGGCAAGGCGGCCCAGGTTGTTCGTCGCGATCGCGATGCCGCGCGCGTAGCCCGCCTCCTCGAACAGCACACGTGACTGCTCGAACGCGCGCTCGGCGCGGTAGTGATGCCCGCGCTGCGCGTGGATGGAACCGAGGTTCTGCAGCGCGATCCCCCGCTGCCGGGCATTGATGGCGACACGCAGGAGCCGGTCGTATACGGCAATCGCCTCGTCGAAGCGACCGCTGCACATCAGTGCGTTGCCCTCGGCGACGAGCGCTTCCGCCCGCAGCTCGGGGAGCTCGGCGTCCTCGGCCAGCTCGCGCGCGCGGCGCGCGTACTCGGCGGCGAGGTCCCAGTCGCTCAGGCGGCGGTACACCCCCGCCTGGCCAGTGAGCGCCCGGGTGACGACGGCGGGGTCAGCGCCGGCGCGCATCGCCGCGTCGGCGTAGTGGTGCAGCGCGCGCTGGAGGTCGTCGGCGTGTTCCGCGCGGCGGCCAGCGTCGAGCGCTTCCTGCGCCGATGAGACACGGGAGTCGGTCATGCTGACGGGTAGGTCTGTGATTGCCCTCACACGCGGCCGCGACGCCGCGCACGATACTTGAGGAACGGGGCGACGTGGTGCGGCCCCATCGTATGAAGAATACCATGTACCCCGAGGACCGTTGATGATCCGAGTCACCGAACTCCGGCTCGCGCTTGCCCTGCTCGCCGTCGCCGCCTGCTCCGGCGACGTGACATCACCCACGCCGCCGGCGAATCCGACCGGCGGTGCGAGCACCTCGTCGCTGCTTCCAGGCGTGCTGCGGGACCTGCTGCCCGTCGACACCACCGGCACGGCGCTGATCTCATGTCCCACCGAAGCCACGCAGACGGTGAGCTCCACGATCGGCCCCTCGGGCGGGGTGCTCGCCATCGGCAACACCACGGTCGTCATCCCGCTCGGCGCCGTGCTATTCCCCGAGGACTTCAGCCTTACCGTGCCGGCGTCGCAGTATGCAGAGATCCGGGTGCGCGCCGGGACGGCGGAGCACTACGTCTTCCAGCTTCCGGTGACGATGACGATCGACTACTCGCGCTGCGCCTCGCCGGCACTGGACGCGCAGGCGCTGTCGGTGTGGAACATCGATCCCGACAGCAAGGCCCTGCTCGCGCCGATGGCCAGCGTGGACGAGAAGCTCACGCACGTCATCACGTTCACGACGATCCACCTGTCCGGGTACGCGGTGGCCGACCGGACCGACAGTACCGGGACGGGGGGAATCTGACGGATGCAGGTGGAAAGCTGAGTCGGTGAGTGGGCAGGTGAGGACGGAGAAGAGCGAGGGGTGATCGGTAGAGCCGATCACCCCTTTCCGATTTCCACCCACATTCTCACTTACCCATCTGCTCACTCACTCGCTGGTGTGCTCCTTGCCGCTTCACGTCATCAACCCGAACCAACGAGAGGACACATGAGGCAGGCAAGTCGGTGGAGCATGGTAGCGGCCGCGTTCGCGATCGCGGCGTGCTCGACGAAGGACAGGAGCGCGGTGGACAGCACGAGTGCGAGCACCACGTCAACATCCACCACGGCGACGACGATGGCAGACTCCACGCACCACGACAGCACGGCAGCGGGCGGCGCGATGAGCGACGCCAACATCATGGCCATGGAGATCCGCGGCGACTCGTCGGAGGTGGCGGTCGCCACCTACGTGCGCTCGCACGCCAGTGATGCCGGCGTGAAGGCGTACGCCGCCGAGCTCATCTCCGATCACAGCAAGGGGGAAAAGGAAGCGAAGGCACTCGCGACCAAGCTGTCCATCACGCCGCAGCCGGCGCCGCAGGACACCACCAGCCAGGCGACGGAGCACACGATCTCGCGCCTCCAGTCCCTGAAGGGTCATGACCTCGACACGGCGTTCGTCGCGCACGAGATCGAAGACCACAAGACGGACATCGACGACGCGCACAAGGCGTCCGCCGCGGCGCAGAACGCCGAGGTGAAGTCGTTCGTCGAGAAGTCGATCCCCGAGCTGCAGAAGCATCTGGACCGGGCACAGGCGCTGGACAAGAAGCTCTCGGGCTCCAAGAGCTGAGGCCCTCAGGGCGCCCGGGGCCGGACGCGACGTGCCTTGCCGTTCGGCCCACGCCCCTTCGCCACCGCTTCCGCCGCGAAGAACGCCGACTTCATCGCCATCGCGCCCATCGGGCCGGTGGCGAAGTGGCGCACCTCGCGCAGCAACTCCAGGCGGAGCTCCTGGAGCTCGGGGTCACGGAACGTGTAGCCGTGGATCCGGCGCGCCGTGGCTTCCAGCACGCGCCGCGCGCGGTCATAGTCGCCCTGACGGTTGGCCTCGGTGGCTTCGGCTCGCGCCCGCGCGGCGTACAGGCGCGCTACTTCCCGATCCACCTCGCGGTCGCGGGGCTGCGCGTCGTTCTCGGCGTGGCTGGCGTACTGCCAGAGCAGTGTCGCCTCCGCCTCGTGCTGCAGCAGGGTGGCGCCCGGTACCGAGACGCGTACCCCGGTGACCGTGCCGTGCTCGCCACGCGGGAAGCGAATGCGCACCACGGCGCAGACTTCCTGGCCTGACGTCAGGTCGCCGAGCTCGAGGCGCAGCTCGTTCTCGCCGGCCGCACGCACCACACGGAACCGGTTGAGCGATTCGGCCTCCGCGCCGGTGGGGAGCTCGAGCTGCAGCGCGGCGTCGCGACGCACGACCTCGAGTGCTTCTCCGAGCTCGCTCGTCAGCAGGTCGGGAATCTGCGCAGGCCGCTCGACGAAGTAGAAGTGCCCGCCCCCCTCGTGCGCGATGTCGCGCAGGAGCCGCTCGTCGAAGTCCGCCCCGACGCCGAATGTCGACGTGGCCACGCCCAAGGTGCGGAGCTGGCGAGCGCGCTGCGCGAGCTCGTGCGCATCGGTGATCCCCTCGTTGGCCAGCCCGTCGGTGAGCAGCAGCAGGCGAGTGACGACGTCCGTCTCACCTCCCACGCGATCCACGAGCCCGAGAGCGCCGGCATTCCAGCCGGCGTGCAGGTCGGTGCATCCGCGCGGCTGCACGTCCGCCAGTCGGTGCAGCGCCGAGCGCTTTGCAGCGGCGGTCGCACGGACGGTCGGCATGAGGACGTCAACCTCCCCGTCGTAGACGACGAGGGTGAAGCTGTCCTCCGGACGCAGCAGTCGCAGCGACTGCTCCACCGCATCGCGCGCCAGGGAGAACTTGCGGTCG
Source organism: Gemmatimonadaceae bacterium (assembly GCA_035718985.1). Taxonomy (GTDB): domain Bacteria; phylum Gemmatimonadota; class Gemmatimonadetes; order Gemmatimonadales; family Gemmatimonadaceae; genus AG11. The sequence continues at coordinate 3,768 of DASTGQ010000449.1, read as the reverse complement.
CCATCCATGGACCCGGAGCGGTCGAGCACGAGCCCGACGCTCACCGGCGGCCGCTCCGCGCGCGGCGGCACGACGGGCGCGGTGAGGGAAATCATGAGGTAGCGCGTGCTGCGCGCGCCAGCGCGAATCAGCTGCCGATCGGTACGGAGGGAGAGCTGCATTGGGGCGCCTCGACGGAATGTCGCGCCGGCGGCACCGGCGCACCCGACGCGTAGTCGGGTGCGCACAACATGCGACTACCCTCTGACAGCCCTCCCCAGCAGTCCCATGACTCCGCCGCCTGGTGATGGAGACGACGACTTGGCCTTCGCCTCGCCACGTTCCGCCTCGCAGCGCTCGCGCTCCTCGCGGCGCACGGCCTCGATCAGCTCGTCGAGCAACCGGGTCTGCTTGCGAATGGAGGCGTGATAGTCGTCGAAGCTCTGGAGCAGCCGTTCACGAAGCTGTTCGACCGACGGCTGGCTCATCATGACTCTCCGGTGGGCGCGATCATATAACGCTCCTCGAACCGGTCGGTCACATCGAGCAAGTCCTCCGTCAACCGCCTGCGCACCTCGGCGCGCAGCGTGGGCGGAACGCCGCCGTGCCACGCTTCGGCGAGCGAACCGGCAATGGCGGCCTGGGTGTCGGCGTCGCCACCCAGCCAGATGGCGTGCCGGATGGCGTGCTCCACGTCGCCCGCCCCGAGGAAGGCGACGATCGCTTCCGGCACCGAACCCTGACAGGAGACATCGAAGCTGTACCGCGGCCGGATCTCGTCCACCGTGCGCTCGAGGTCGTAGCCGAACCGGTCGCTGATCGCGCGACGGATGTCGGCTTTCGACGCACCCTGCCGCGCGAGAAGGATGCCGAGGGCGACCGCTTGGGCGCCGGCGATCCCGTGAGGGTGATCGTGGCTGATGGCGGCGCTCCGTTCGGCCTCCCGCAGCACCTCGTCTTCCGTGTCGAACGCCCAGCCGACCGGACTGACGCGCATGGCCGAGCCGTTGCCCCAGCTCTTGTACGGCTTTGGCTCGGGGGAGCCGAGCCAGCGCCGGAACGCGCCGCCGTAGCCCGCGTGCGGATGACGGTTCCCGAAGGAGTGGTAGGCGGCAGCATAGTCGCCATCGGTGAGGATGGCGTGGGCCGTCGCGGCGGTGAGCACGGAGTCGTCCGTGAAGCGGCTCTCCGGCGTGAAGAGCGGGAAATTCCGCGCCTCCACGCGGCGATGCTCGTAGACCGAGCCGGCCATGTCACCGGCAAAGGCGCCGATCATCAGCTGCCCGGATGCTGGCGCGCAACGATCACTGTGATGTCCCTATATAGGCTGTGCATTTACTCATCCTGGAGAGAGCAGGAGGTGACCCATGATGTGCGAGTCCCGTTCCCGGAGGTGCAATATCGGGCGTCCCCCTGACGGCTCGGAAAGGAGGACTCCAGGCTGCGGAGCCGGACGATGAAGCTGGCGTGACGTTGACGCAACTGACCCGGGTCCGTAGGGTAGGACAGGGACCACAGCGCGCCGCGCGGTGCCGCGGCCGGGAGGGAGGGATGAGTCGTTCACCAGAGCTTCGTCGCTTCACGACCGTCGCCCTTGCCGGCACGCTGGCGATGGCCCTCTCCGCGATGCCCGCGTCGGCGCAACGCAAGCCGCGGGTCGCCGTAGCGGCGAGTCCCCCGCCGCCCCCGCCGCAGATGACGACGCCCTATCCTGGCGCGACGGTGACAGTGGATCCACAGCTCTACCAGCTCTGGTACCAGCAGCAGTACGGGCGGTATCCGCAGGGCAACCCGCTCCCGCAGCATCGTCCGCATCAGCGCGGTGACTCACAGGGGTACTACGTACCGGTGCCGTACCCGGTGTACGCCTATCCCTCGTACGGCGGTGGCGTCACCGACGCAAACGGCCGCCCGCTCTACATCGAGACCGCTCCCCCTCCCGCGGAGGGCGGCTACGGACTCGGCACGCCCGACCTCACCGGCACGCCGTACGTGGCCGACGCGAACGGGGCAATGGTCGTGGACTTCGGCACCGGCGTGCGCACCATCCCGTCATGCGCCGCGCAGTCGGCCGAGCAAGCCCCCAACGGCCAGCCGCGTACCATCTTCTACCAGCCCGCCGCGGGCGGCGTGGTCCTCCGCGCCGGCCAGCGTGGCCGCGTCGTCGGCGTGCCGCCCGCGGACGCGAAGGCGTGCTATACGGTGGATCAGTACGGGAGGATGGCAGTCGACTGGTAGGTGCGCAGGCGGGAACGTTGGCGGAAACCGGATGAGGGGTGATCGGCGCTACCGATCACCCCTCATCGATATCCGTCCTCATCTAGGCACCTGCTCCTCCCACCGCCTCCCTGACTTTCTCCCGCAGCTCCGCCGGCTCCAGCACTTCCGCATCCGGGCCGTACTGCAGCACGTGGCGCACGGCCCACGATTCATCGGCCACGGGGTGCTCGAGGGTGAGGCTGCCGTCCTCGTCGAGCGGTTTGCCTTCGCGTTCCGACACCCAACGCGCGATGCGCGGCGAGTAACGCACCGTCATGCGCGCCTGCGTCGCCGAGGCAAAGGCGCGACCCGACTCCTGCACGCGCTCCGGGATGCTGTCGTCGCGCTCGAAGTGCTCGTCGAGCAGTTCCACGGATTCCACGCGATCCAGTCGGAAGAAGCGCATCCCCTCATCCTCACCCGTTACGACCGCGTACCAGGCCTGCTCGGCGAACACCAGCGAGTGCGGGCAGACGACGCGCGTCGTGCTCTCCGTGGCGCCGCCGGCGCGATAGCGGAGGCGAACCTTCCGGCACTCGCGCACCGCGGTGCGCAGCGTGGCCAGGTGTTCGGTGGACGCCGCGCCGGCGAGCTCGGCGTAGCGCGTCCCCTCGAACCGCTCGTTGGCCGGCACGTGGCTGATCGTCTCGCGCAGCCGTGCGAGTGCGCGCTCGATCGGCCCCTGCTCGGCGGGGGTGCGCTGGCGGCGCAGCAGCATGAGGCCGAGCTCGAGCGCGCAGAGCTCCGACATCAGCAGCCGCATCGGCCGGTGGAAATGGCTCGCGTTGACGCAGACGTTGTCGTCCTCGACGAAGATGGAGACGCCGGAGACGAAGCCGCCCGGCTCGTCGAATCGCTCGGAGAGCGAGTAGATGTCGGCCATCAGCTCCTCGGCGCTCGTCCCCGCCGCCGACGCCACCTCGGCGATGGGATGCTCTTCCCCGTCGGCGAAGCGCGCGATGAGGTCGAGCACGCGCCGGAGCTGCCTCGCTGCCGTATCGGCCATGACGATCAGGCGTACATGGCGCGCGTACGCTCGACGAGCGCACGGTACTCGTCCACGAGCGACGGCGGCGACAACGGACGCGCGTCGCCGGCGAAGGCGAGCAGCCAGCGCGCGAAGCTGTCGGTGCGGCGCACGTCGAACCGGCGCACCGCCGGCGAGGTCTCGTCGGCGCTGCCAAGTGCGGCCGCAGCGCGCACCGCGCCCGACTCACCGCGGAACTCCACCACCGCCTCGAACACGTCGCCGTCGCCGATCTCCCACGCCTGGCGCGACCGCGCGTGCTCGCGCAGGGAGAAGTCGGCGGGGATGTCGTAGTCGGCGGAACCTTCGCGCTGCCTGTTGACCTTCAGGCCGCTGATGCGGCTCACGCGGTAGTTGCGGCGCGCGTCCTTCGCCACGTCGCGGCCGACGAGGTACCAGTGCCCGCCGATGAAGAAGAGGCCGTACGGTTCCACCCATCGCGCCGCGCCGGCATCGGCGCCCATGCTGTGATAGCCGAACGTCACGCGCTTGCGCCGGAAGAG
>DASTGQ010000448.1:0-2326 GCA_035718985.1 Gemmatimonadaceae bacterium | reverse complement strand
CTCGAACTTCTGGATGAGCGGCGAGTCCATGCCGCCCACGAAGCCGACCTTGCCAGTCTTGCTCGTCAGCGCGGCGAGCGCGCCGACGAGGTACGAGCCTTGTTCCTCGCGGAACTTGAGTGCCGCCGGGTTGGGCGGCGGCTGGATCTCGTGCCCCGCCGAGTCGGTGGCCACCGAGTAGTCCACGCCGGCAAAGTCGGTATGCGGGTACTCCTTCGCGAGCTGCGTCAGGTCGTCCGTGAAGATGAAGCCGATGCCGACGACGAGGTCCATCCCCTCGGCGGCCAGCAGGCGCAGCCCCGCCTCGCGGTCCGAGCCCTCGCCCGGCTCGATGAAGCGCACGTGCACACCCAGCTCCTTCTCGGCGCGCTCGGCGCCGAGGTAGGCGCCGTCGTTGAATGACTTGTCGCCGCGCCCGCCCAGGTCGAACACGATGCCGACGTTGATCGCGTTCCCCGCGGGGGGAACGGCGGCACCGGAAGGATGGACGAAAAGGAGCACCACGTGGACGGCGAGCAGGACCGCCACGAAGATGAGCAGCTTGCGCATAGGTGCGGAAAAGTCGTGCGCGGCGCGGAGTGGGGCAAGGCGGCGCGGCTTGTCGCCCCTCGCGACGAACGCGATCTTCACTGCATGACGGAGCGGGCGACTCGCCGAACAGGGATGGAGGGGTCCGGCGACGACGTGTTCGTCGGCGGAGGCGCCATGGGCGCGCTGATGCGCGCCACCGACTGGTCCGCCACCTCGCTCGGGTCACCGTCCGCCTGGCCGCAGAGCCTCCGCTCGGCCGTGAGCATCATGCTCAACTCGCGCTACCCCATCGCCGTCTACTGGGGCGACGACCTGGCGCTGCTCTACAACGATGCCTGGCAACCCATTCCCGGCACCAAGCATCCGGGGGCGCTGGCGCGCCCCGCTCGCGAGGTGTGGCCGGAGATCTGGGATACCATCGGACCCCTCTTCAACCGGGTGATCACCACCGGTGAGGGCACGTGGTCGGAGGACGAGCTCCTCCCGATGCACCGGCACGGCTACACCGAGGAGTGCTACTTCAACTTCACCTTCAGTCCCATCCGCGGCGAAGGCGGTCGCGTGGAGGGGATCTTCAACGCGGTGGTGGAGACCACCTTCCGCGTCATCGGCGAGCGACGCACCCACGTGCTGCGGCTGCTGGCCGAACGCACCGCCGGCGCGCGGTCGGCGGCGGAGGCATGCGCGCTCGCCACCGCGGCGCTCGCCGAGGACCGGGCCGACGTCCCTTTTTGCCTGATCCACCTCGCCGGCAGCGGCGAGGAAGCATCGTCGCCGTGGCCGGTGGCGCGCGTGCTGGAGTCGCAGCGCGGCGAGCTCGTCACCGTGCCGGAGGGCGTGGCGCTCCCGGCCAGCCCGTGGCCCGAGCCGGTGCGCCATGCCTACCTCGCTCCCCTCGTCGTCGGCGCGCGGCCCGGCCAGCCGGTGGGCGTCCTGGTGCTCGGCATCAGTCCGCGCCGCGAGTTCGACGACGAGTACCGCGCCTTTGCCGAGCACGCCGCGTCGCACGTGTCGTCGGCCATCGCCAACGCGCTGGCGTACGAGGCGGAGAGCCAGCGCGCCCAGGCGCTCGCCGAGCTGGATCGCGCCAAGACGGCGTTCTTCAGCAACGTGAGCCACGAGTTCCGCACCCCGCTCACGCTCATGCTCGGTCCGCTCGACGAGCTGCGCGCCGGCGACTCGGACATGTCGGAGCGCGAGCAGCAGCTCGTCGAGCTGGCGCACCGCAACAGCCTGCGCCTGCTGAAGCTCGTGAACTCGCTGCTCGACTTCTCGCGCATCGAAGCGGGGCGCGCCGACGCGCATTACGAGCCGGTGGACCTCGCCGCGTACACCACCGAGCTGGCGAGCGCGTTCCGCTCCACGGTGGAGCGCGCCGGACTGAAGCTCGAGGTGCACGCGAAGCCACTCTCCTCGCCGGTGTACGTGGACCCGGACCTGTGGGAGAAGGTGGTGCTCAACCTCATGTCCAACGCGTACAAGCACACCTTCACCGGCGAGATCGCCGTGACGGTGCGCGAGCGCACCGGCCATGCGGAGCTGGAAGTACGGGACACCGGCGTCGGCATCCCGCGGGAGCAGGTGGAACGCGTGTTCGAGCGCTTTCATCGCGTGCCCAATGCCCGCGCGCGCACGCACGAGGGGAGCGGCATCGGGCTCGCACTCGTCGATGAATTGGTGCGCCTGCACGGCGGCTCCATCGCGGTTGAAAGCGCGGTTGGAAAGGGCACGACGTTCCGCATCGTCGTGCCGCTCGGTACGGCGCATCTCGAAAGCATCCACGTCGCGCCGGCCG
>DASTGQ010000447.1:0-2630 GCA_035718985.1 Gemmatimonadaceae bacterium | reverse complement strand
CGGAGGACCGATGGACCGATGGACCGATGGACCGGAGGACCGGACGACCGGACGACCGGAAGGCACACGATTCGCGGAGGGCGGGGTTGCCTCGCTGAGTCGTTTCTCTTCGCCTCGGTGTCGCTCGCGTCGCGAGCGAGGCAGAGGAACATCTCAATCTGAGCGCGTTCAGGATAGACGCGCCTCGCAGTGGAGGACCACCATGTCCAGACCCACCGGCACAGCAGCACTGTCCCTGCTCTCGCTGTGCCTCGCGCTCGGCACGCCGAGCGTTCTCAGCGCGCAAGTCCAGAATACCATCACCCTCGGGACCGCCGGCCAGTTCGGCGTCCTCGGCGCGTCGACGGTCACGAACACCGGCGCCACCACCATCACGGGAGATCTTGGCGTGTTTCCGGGGACTGCGATCACCGGGCTGGGATCCATCACGGTGAACGGGACGGTGCACCAGACTGACGCCGTGGCGCAGCAGGCGCAGTCCGATGCTTCGACCGCGTACACCGCACTGGCCGCGCTACCCCACACGACCGTCCTCACGGGAATGGACCTCGGCGGCCTCACGCTCACGCCCGGTGTCTACTTCTTCGCCTCGTCCGCGCAGCTCACCGGCAACCTGTTCCTCGACTTCCTCGGCAACCCGGATGCGCTGTTCGTCTTCCAGATCGGTTCCACGCTGACGACGGCCAGCGGGTCGACCGTGTCGGAGATCAATGGCGGCCAGGGCGCGAACGTCTTCTTCCAGGTCGGCAGCTCGGCGACGCTGGGCACGACCACGTCGTTCATGGGCACCATCATCGCCGACCAGAGCATCGCGCTGAACACGGGGGCGAGCATCGCCTGCGGTCGTGCAATCGCGCTCAACGGCGCGGTGACGATGGACAACAACGTGATCTCGAACCGCTGCAGCTCGGAGGTCGTCACGACCCCCGAACCCTCGACGCTGGCGCTGCTCGTGCTTCCGCTCGCACTGGTCGGCTTCATCCGACGCCAGAGCCGCAGACGCGAAATGCCGAGCGCCGCGATGGCGGCGTAGGACCGCGCGTTCCGCCGTAGCGCTGCACTGCACCTCCGATCATTTTCCCAGTGGCGCGTGTCACGCCGTGACCACGCGCCACTGGGCAGGTGGCAGAGCGGTTGAATGCTCCGGTCTTGAAAACCGGCGTACCGGCAACGGTACCGTGGGTTCGAATCCCACCCTGCCCGTTTGAGGGGAAGGAGGACCGATGGATCGGTCCTCCGGTCATCCGGTCCTCCTCTCATCCGGTCTCCTCTCACCGTTTCGCTCTCTCCTCGCCCTGATTACATTGCCTGCTGGCCGCATCACGCGCGCCCCTCTGGAGAGATGGCCGAGAGGCTGAAGGCACCGGTTTGCTAAACCGGCATAGGGGGTCAACCTCTATCGAGGGTTCGAATCCCTCTCTCTCCGCTCCGAAGGCCCGCCGCAGCCCGCGGCGGGCCTTCGTGCTTTCATCCCCGTTCCTGTGCCGCTCATGTCCGTCCCCGTTCCGCGCCTCCGCTTCGCTCCGTCGCCCACCGGCTACCTGCACGTCGGCGGGGCGCGCACGGCGCTCTTCAACTGGCTCTACGCGAAGAAGTTCGGCGGACAGTTCCTCCTGCGCATCGAGGACACCGACAAGGCACGCAGCACCGAGGAGAGCACGCGAGCCATCTTCGAGGGTCTCGAGTGGCTGCGACTGCTCTGGGACGAGGAGGTGGTCTATCAGGGCGCAAACCTCGATCGCCATCGTGCCGACGCCGAGCGGATGCTCGCCAACGGCACCGCCTATCGCTGCTTCTGCACCCAGGCGGAGCTCGCCGAGCGTCGCGCCGCCGCCGAGGCGAACAAGGAGAGCTTCAAGTACGACCGGCGCTGCGACCGGCTCGACCCGGCCGAGGTGCAGCGACGCGTCGCCGCCGGCGTGCCGTTCACGCTGCGCTTCCGCGTGCCCGAGGGCACCACGGCGTGGGACGACCTCGTGCACGGCACCATCGAGTTCCCCAACAAGGACATCGAGGACTTCATCATCCTCCGCGCGGATGCGACGCCGATCTACAACATGGCCGTCGTGAGCGATGACATCGCCATGCGCATCACGCTCGTCATGCGCGGCGACGATCACATCTCCAACACGCCCAAGCAGATCATGCTGTACCGCGCGCTCGGCGCGGAGCTCCCGCAGTTCGCGCACCTGCCGATGATCCACGGGCTGGACGGCAAGAAGCTCAGCAAGCGACACGGGGCCACCGCCGTCGGTGACTACCAGCACCTCGGCATCCTGCCCGGCGCGATGCTCAACTTCCTCGCGCTCCTTGGCTGGTCACCGGGCAACGACATCGAGGTGATGACGCTCGACGAGATGGTGTCGTTGTTCGATCCTGCGGGGCTGCAGAAGAAGGCGGCCGTGTTCGACCCGAAGAAGCTGGAGTGGATGAACGGCCAGCACCTCAGCCGCATCGCGACCGAGCAGCTGGCCGCCATCGTCACGCCGGCGCTCGAGGCGGCGGGGCTGGCGACCGAGAGCCAGCTCGACGCGCGCCGCACGTGGTACCTGGCGCTGCTCGACCTGCTCAAGGTCCGCGCACGCACGATCGACGACAACGTCCGCCAGGCCGGTCCCTACTTCCGCGAC
>DASTGQ010000446.1:0-3767 GCA_035718985.1 Gemmatimonadaceae bacterium | reverse complement strand
GCGCGCGTGTCGGCCCTGTCGCTCAACGAGGGCCTCGTCTGGGTCGCGGTCCAGCCGCAGGGCGGGCACGCGAACGTCACGCTGGAGCCAGCCACCTCCACCCTGCCGCTCAAGAGCAGCGTGCGCGTGGTTGGCGGCCGAGGCGGCCACATCGTGGCGCGCCAGCAGCGTGGGGACACCATCGTCGTCACCGGCACGGTGGGCGCGTCGAGCGGACCGCTGCGCTACTCGCTCGTCGTCCCCGACCCGGCGCTCTTCACCGCCGGCGCACTCCGCACGGCGCTCCAGAGCGCAGGCATCGTCGTGGACGGCACCATCCGCGCCGGCAAGACGCCAGCGTCAGCGCAGAAGGTGGCCAGCTTCCTGTCGCCGCCACTCTCCGAGATCATCTCCGAGATGAATCGCGAGAGCATCAACATCGTAGCCGAGCTGCTCTTCCGCGACGCGGCGCGCGCGTCGGCGCCCAATGGCCAGGCGTCGGCGGAGGCGGGGCTCGCCAACATGCGCAACTTCCTCACGACCAAGGTCGGCGCGCGCCCGAACGCCATCACGGTTCGAGACGGATCGGGCCTTTCCACGCTCGACTCGCTCACGCCGCGCACGATGATCGAGCTGCTGAGCTACGCGCATCACGGTCCGTGGTCGTCAGCCTTCCACGGGTCGCTGCCGGTGGCCGGCGAGTCCGAGCTGCTTCGCCGCCGCATGCGCTCCACGCCGGCGCAGGGAAACCTGCACGCCAAGACCGGCACCACCGACACCGTGATCGGCCTCGGGGGCTACGTCACCGCGAAGGACGGCGAGATCCTCGCCTTCTCGTTCATCTACAACGGCCACGACCGCTGGAACGCGAAATCCACGATGGACGCGATGGGCGCGACTCTCGCCAATTTCGTTCGTGAGTAAGGCTGAATGTGAGATGTGAAGCGTGAGACGTGAGTCGTGACCGCGGGAGATAGGAAACAGCTGAAAAAGCGGAAACGGCAGGATTCTCATTGGAGAATCCTGCCGTTTCCGCTCTGTCCGGGTTTCCTCTTCGCTGCTTTTCTCCCTTACGTCTCACGATTCACGTCTCACGGCCAGCTCGTCAGACCTGACTCTCCTTCAAGTCCATGCCCCGCTTCCTGAGCTCCTCGATGTACGCACGCGCGGGCATGCACTCGTCGGGGGTCCAGACGCCCGGCGGGGTGACCTTGCCGCTCGCCTGGAACTGACCGGTGATGGCGAGCGAGTAGCCGGTCGTGCGCATCATGGCGCTGATACCGTGCTCCTCGTCGTACCTGTCGATGAGGTCGAAGCGGCGCGTCGCAGGCTTGCCGCCCTTCTTCCCCTTCACCTCGACGCGCAGCACCAGCAGGTCCTTCCCCTTCGGCTTCGTGAGCTTGGGGCCGACGACGTTCACGAATACGTCGCGCGGCACCACCTGCGTGCCCTTCACGTCCACCGGCTCGAGGTCGAGCAGGCCGAGCTCGCGGATCATCTCCATCTTCTCGGCGTGGCCGGGATAGCGGAGCGTCTTGTATTCCATGGTCGGGATCTTCCCCTCGTAGCGCCACGCCATGGTGGACAGGCCACCAGCGGTGTGGAACGCTTCCAGCTCACCGGCCGGCTTGGGGAAGTCGATCGTCTCGCGCTCGGACAGCGCGGTCACCTGCGCGCGCTTGCCGTTGCGCACCACCCACGACAAGGTGGTGTAGTAGTCCAGCACGCCCTCGAGCGAGTAGACGATCTGGTAATTGAGCGGCGGCTCGGGGCTCTGCGGCAGGCCACCGACGTAGATGCGGACGCTGTCCACCGAATCCATCTGCTCGATGCCGTACTGCGCGAGGATGTTCACCATGCCCGGCGCCACGCCGCAGTCCGGCACCACGGTGATGCCCTTCGCCTTCGCCTTCTCCATCAGCTCCTTCTGCTGGAACACGATCTCCGTGTTGCCGCCCAGGTCGCAGAAGTGTACCCCCGCCTCCACGGCGTACTCGGCCATCTGGAGATTGAAATAGTACGGGATGGCGCTCATCACGGCGTCGCATTCCCGCATCACGGCCAGCACGGCCTCGCGGTCGCGCACGTCGAGCGGCGTGGGGATGAGGCGCTTGCCCGAGTAGGGAGCGAGGAACGACGGCAGGTGGTCGAGGTGGATGTCCGCGAGCCGAACCTGCGTCACCTCCGGGTTCTGCAGCAGATCATACGCGCACGCGGAACCCTGCAGCCCCGCGCCGAGAACGAGCATTCGCATCAGTGCAATTTCTCCGTGGTGGTCATGTCAGGCAGAGCGCTTCAATGTAACCGCCTGACCCGTTCCCCGGCCAACCACGGCCGACGCGCACGCTCCCTGCAACCACAACCGACATGACGACTTCCACCCCCGCCTCATCCCCCAGCGACTCGTCCTGGCGCTCGCATCTCGTGCAGGACGACGCGGGCATCGACCGCGTCCTCGCCCGCACGCAGCGCATCGCCGTCCTCGGCATCAAGACAGCCGAGACGGGACAGCCGGCCTACTACGTGCCGCAGTACGCCCAGCGCTCGGGCTACGAGGTCGTCCCCGTCCCGGTCTACTATCCGGACGTCAACGAGATCCTCGGCGAGCGTGTCTATCGCACCGTGAGCGACGTCCCGGGCCCGGTGGACATGGTGAACGTCTTCCGCCGGCCGAAGGACATCGACCAGCACGTGGACGACATCATCGCCAAGAAGCCGGACTCGGTATGGTTCCAGCTCGGCATCCGCAACGACGCGGCGGCCGAGCGCCTCGCGCGCGCAGGGATCGACGTGATCCAGGATCGTTGCCTGCTCGTGGAGCTGCAGCGGATCGGGCGGTAAGAGGTACCTATCGCACCACCAGCCAGCCATGCAGGAGGTCGAGCTGCCACCAGCCTGGCGCGAGCTCGGCGAGCGCGGATGGCAGGCTGAGCGTGCGACCCGACGTCATGAGCACGCGCACCTCGCGGCTGTCGCGGAGCACGCGGTACCGCTCTCCCGTGGCGGTCAGGGCGGATTTCGGATCCGCGTGCAGCGTGACGCGATGGCTCGTCGTGTCATACGACGGAACGAACCGCTCCAGCACTTCTACACCCATGCGTCCCGGCCTGGCGCGCATGCTGTCCACACCGATCATCCGCGGAACGACGTCGACCCACACCTCACCCAGGTCGCGGACGGAACCCGTGTCGCCGTTGTCCCGATTCGACAGCGGAAACGGGATGCGGAACAGCGACAGCGAGTCGAGCGGTGGACGCGCCCGGATCACCGAGTCGGCAGGTATCCCCGCAAGGCCGCGCCACATCTTCACCGGGTTCCACGGCCGCAGGAGCCGGCGCCCGAGCGCGGAGTCGAGCCCGAACTGCATGGCTTCCTCGATCAGGATCGTGCCCGGCAGCACGGCGCCCTTCATCGCGAGGTAGCGTCCGAGCTCGGCGCGCGCGAAGGGATCACGCGGACGCGCGCTCGACTGCGCGTAGTACGCTTCTTCCGCCTGCGGCCAGAGCCCCGACTCCAGCAGGACGTCGGCACGCGTGTGTGGAAGCTGCGCGCGCTGCGCGTGCACGGCCTCCGCTGGTACGGCGGCGAGGGCGAATGCGATGGTGGCGGCGAAAGCGAGAGTCGAGCGACGAGGCGTGATCATGGCCTGGAGATTCGCGCGAGGAGAAAGTGGTCCGGGTCAAAGACGATCGAGACCGGCCGTTCGGCAAATGCGCCCGGCAGGACCAGCTCGGCACGAGGCTCCGCCGGCACCTCGAGCTCCATCCGTCGCTTCACCCCCTGGCGAT
>DASTGQ010000445.1:0-3030 GCA_035718985.1 Gemmatimonadaceae bacterium | reverse complement strand
AGACCGTGAGTGACTACGATCGGTACTGAGAGCTTTGAGCTGAAACTTTCAGCTTTGCCGTGCCACTCCCGACTCCCGACTGCGAACTCAGAACACCTTGATCATCCCCTTGGTGTACCGCGATGGATCCTTCCGCACGTCGGCGAGGATCGCGGAGAGATCCGTCACCAGCTTGTTGAGCTGATCGTACAGGGTCTGATCAGTCAGCAGTCGTGAGGCGGTTCCCTGCCCGTTCGTGAGCGCCTTCATGAGCGAGTCGGCACCGTGCGTGATCCCCACCATGTTCGAGTACAAGGTGGTGTCGCGCAGCAGCATGCCGGCGGTGCCCTTGCTCGAGTTCAGCGTGGTGATCAGCGAGTCGGTGGATCCCACGACCGACGAGAGCCGGTTGTAGAGCGTGGGGTCGTTGAGCAGCCGCCCCATGGTGCCGTTGGGGTTCTGGAACTGCGCGAGCAGCTGGTTGGCACGGCCCAGCGTGCCATTGAGCTGGTCGTACAATGCGCGGTTGGTCAGGAGCTGGCCCACCGTGCCGCGACCGGCGACGATGCCGCCGGTGATGGAGCGCAGGTCCTTCGTGAGCCCCACCATGTCGTCCACGGCGCCGCTCGCCTTGGCGATCACGGCCTCGTAGTCCAGCGAGGGCTCGATGGTGATCGTGTCGCCCGGCTGCAGGATGGCGTACTGCGGCGTGCCGGGCGTGATGTCGAAGACCTTGTCGCCAAGCAGCCCCATCGTGCGGAGCTTGCCGCGCGAGTTGCGGCGGATCTGCTCGCGGACCTCGGCGTCCACGGCGAGGGTGAGCTTGAGGTTGCGCGTGGTGTCGTTGTCCACGGGCAGGAAATCGATCTTCTTCACCGTGCCGGCGAGCTGGCCCGCGACCATGACCGACCCGCCTTCCCGCAGCCCGTTGGCGTCCGAGAGGTAGGCAACCAGCTCATAGCGCTTGCTGAACAGGTTGGCCGATTGGCCCAGCTTGTAGACGGCGACGCCGATGACGCCGAGCGCGACGAGGATCACGAGCCCCACGCGGAGCTGGTCCCAGGTGATTTTCGGGGAGCGTTTCATGTCAGTAGCCGCCCAGGAAGTCGCGGAGGTATCGGTCCTCGGAGGCCGCCATCTCTTCCGGTGTCCCGAAGAACTCGATGTGCCGATTGTGCAGCACGGCGACCTTGGTCGCCATGCGGAAGACCGAGCGGATGTCGTGCGACACCACGACGCTCGTGACGCCGAGCTCGCGCTGCAGCTTGAGGATGAGCAGGGTGATGGTCCCGGTGGTGAGTGGATCGAGTCCCGAAGTCGGCTCGTCGTAGAGCATGATGGCCGGGTTGTCGGCCATGCCCCGCGCGATGCCGACGCGCTTTCGCATCCCGCCCGACAGCTCGGAAGGAAGCTGGTCCATCACCTTGTCGGGCTCCAGGTCCACGAACTCCAGCTTCTCGCGCACGCGCTGCTCGATCTCCTCGTCATTGAGCTTCGTGTGCTCGCGGAGCGGGTAGGCGATGTTCTCGAACACGCTCATGGAGTCGAACAGCGCCGCCCCCTGGAACACCATCCCCATCTTCTGGCGGACCTCGAGCGCCTCCGTGAAGGTGAGGGAGGTGATGTCCTCGCCGAACACCTTCACCTTGCCCTTCTCGGGAATGAGGAGGCGCAGGATGAGCTTGAGGATCGTGCTCTTTCCCGTTCCGGACTCGCCGACGACGCAGATGGTTTCCCCCTTCCGCGCGACGAACGAGACGTCCTCGAGGATCGGCTGGTCGAAGGCGAGCGACACGTGCTCCAGCTCGATCACCGACTCGCCGCCGCTCTTCGGCTGCGGCTCGCGATCGGCGAGCTCCTCCCGAATGGCCTCGCGCGCCGCCTCCTCGCTGCGCTCGCTGATCCGACGGCCTTCCTTCCGCCGCTCGTCGCTCATGGAGTGAGCACCGAGAGCAGGATCTGGGTGAGGAAGTAATCCACGACGAGGATCAGGATGCTCGACAGCACCACGGTGCGCGTGGTGCTCTGCCCCACTCCCTCGGTGCCACCGGTGGTATTGAGCCCGTAATAGCAGGCGGAGATGGAGATGATGCCGCCGAAGACGAACGGCTTCACCAGTCCCTGCACGAAGTCGTTGGGGATGTAGCGGAGCATGAATCCCCCCGACGCGATCTGCTCGTACACCGTGCGCCAGTACAGGCCCGACGGTATCCCCACCAGCAGCGACGAGATGATGTTCCCGCCGACGATGCCGACGAAGTCGTTGATGACGGTGAGGAGGGGGAGCATCACGAGCGCGGCGAGCACGCGCGGCGTGACGAGCTTCTTGATCGGGTCCGTGCCGAGCGTGTTGAGCGCGTCGATCTGCTCGGTGACGCGCATGGAGCCCAGCTGCGCGGCGATCCCCGAACCGACGCGGCCGGCGACCATGAGGCCGGCCAGCACGGGTCCCAGCTCCCGGATCATCGAGCCGGTGACGAGGCGCCCGATGTACATCGTGGCGCCGAAGGTCTGGAGCTGCACGCTGGCCTGGAGGGCCAGCACCATCCCCGTGAAGAACCCGGTGAGGAGAACGATCCCGAGCGACTTGACGCCGATCTCGTCCATCTGCTGGACGAGGTCCTGGGCATAAAAGGGGCGGACGAAGATGAAGCCGAGCGCGCGGCCGGCAAGGGCGAAATAGCCCTGCACGGCGGAGAGCTTGCCCCTGGTGGACGAGGAAAGGCGTTCGAAGAGGGTGGGCAAGTACCGGGAAGTCGGGATGTCGGGGCGGTCGGCTAAGCGGCTAGTCGGCGAATCGGCTTGTCGGCGAGGGCACGTCGGGATGCCGCGATCAAGGCAAGGGGTATGCCGGGCGCGGCCGTTAGATGAAGCGAATGGTAGACGTCGCGCACGTGAACGGGGGAATGAGGTGCGCCTTCAGGAAGCGCTGGTGGGCGGGCGTGAAGCGGCGAAGGTGGATGACGGCGTCCTTGCCGCAGGCGATTCCCATGTGGGCGACGACCGTGTCGAAGGAGATGGTGCCGGCTACGAGCGGGGAACGCAAGAGGC
>DASTGQ010000444.1:0-3738 GCA_035718985.1 Gemmatimonadaceae bacterium | reverse complement strand
GCGAACGACGCCAGCCACGTCGTCGGCCGAGAGCGGGCGAAGGACGAAGACACGGACCCGCGAGAGTAGCGCCCCGTTGATCTCGAAGCTGGGGTTCTCGGTGGTTGCACCGATGAGGGTGATGGTGCCCGCCTCGACGTGCGGCAGGAAGGCATCCTGCTGCGCCTTGTTGAACCGGTGGATCTCGTCGGCGAACAGGATGGTGCCTCGGCCCATCTCCAGCCGCTGCTCCGCCTCCCGCACGATCTCGCGCACGCGCGGCACGCCTTCCGTCACCGCCGAAAAGGGGACGAACTCCCGATCGGTGTACCGCGCGACGAGGCGCGCGAGCGTGGTCTTTCCCGTTCCGGGTGGTCCCCAGAGGATCATCGAGGACACCGTACCCCGCTCGATGCTCTCGCGCAGCGGCATCCCTGGCCCGAGCAGGTGCGCCTGCCCGGCGAACTCCTCGAGCGAGCGCGGACGCATGCGCGCGGCGAGCGGCTGCGGCGGTGCGGCGGCGGCGAACAGCGACGGGCCCCCCGGGCGGCCGCGCGACGGACGACGATCCGCCACGCTCAGACCCCGGCGAGCGTGCGCGCCACGAAGTACGTGGCCGTACCGCCCACGAAGGCGAGCGGCAGCTGCCAGCCGCCCTTGTTCCGGAACTCCGGCACGAGGTTCGACATGCCGACGTACAACGTCACACCTGCCGAGAGCGCGAGTCCATGCTCGCGCAACACGCCGATTCGGTCGGTCACCAGCACACCGATGAACGTCGCCGCGCCCAGCGCCAGCGCGGCGAGGAGCGCGCGGCTGCGTCCCTGCCCCGCCGCCAGGAAGAGGCTGGAGATGGCCAGCCCTTCCGGCACCTTGTGAAGCACTACCGCCACGAACACCAGCGCACCGATTGCGCCACCAACCTCCAATCCGCTCGCCACGGCCACGCCGTCCACGAAGGTGTGCAGCAGGAGGCCGACCAGCGCCGCCATCGATACCGCCTCGGAGACGTGGTGCGTCTCCTCCCCGAAGTGGAAGTGCGTCCCGATCACGTGTTGCGTGAGGTGCACCGCGAGGTACGCGCCGAGGGCCACGATCGCTGCCGATTCCCCGCCCTGGATGAGCGCTTCGGGAAAGAGGTCGATCAGTCCCACCGAGATCATGAAGCCGGCCGCGAAGGCGAGCATCGCGTCGAGCGCATTCACGCTCCACTTCCGACGCGACGTCACGGCCAGCGCGCCGACGAGGTTGGCCCCCGCGGCGAGAACGGCGAAGATGAGCTTGCCCTGCGTCACGCGGTGCGAAGCGGAACGCGCGCGTGAATCGCCGCGTGCGTCACGCGCGCTGCAACCGCAGGCGCTCGGCGGCGTCGGCGAGCGCGCTCACCAGGTCCGGCGCGGCGGGGTAGGACTGCTTGTTGATCTTCCAGCTCTTCGGCTGCACCTGGTGCCGCTCCTCCATCCCTCGCCCCTCCAGGCGATACAGCCACTTGTCGGAGCGCGAGTAGATGTAGAGCTCGAGGTTGGCGGTGAGCGAGAACTGGTCATCCGCGTCGTAGACGCTGATCTCCGTGCCGCCGAAGCGCGCAATGAGGAGCCTGAGGCGCGCGATCATGTCCCGCACGTCGGGCAGCGGGAGCGCTTCGCCCTTCCAGCGCCGGCCACTGCGCAAATCCTCGATGTGCAGGTCCACGGCGGGACTCAACAGGTCGGACAGCGACCAGAAGAGATCCACCACGCGCTCCGCGTTGGCGACGACGTGCGCCGCGTAGACGCCCTCCGACTCGCTGAACGTGAAGCCGTCGGTATTGGCGCGGAACCGCCGCCAGATGGAAGCTTCGGGCTGCTTGCCGCGAAATAGCATGCGCGCCTAGGGTAATCCGTGGGAGTGAACCTGCGGTGCGTCCCCGCCGAACGTCGCGGCCAGCCGCGGCACTTCGGCCAGCAGCGCCTCTGGCGTGTTCCGTGCCGGCTCGGCCAGCACGAGGTCGAGCAGGGCGTGCAGAATCTTAGCATAGATCGGCCCCGCCCGGATGCCGGCGCGCCGCAGGTCGTCGCCGCCCACCGAGAGGTCCGCGACTTCGAGCGGGTCGCGATAGATGCTTCGGCGCATGCGCCTGTGCAGGGACCGCACCGCCGCGTCACCCGGAGCGGCCACGCCTGCGGCGCGCTGCGCCCGCCACCGCGCGGACGCGAGGCGCAGGAAGCCGCCCACGTGCAGGCGCCCCAGTTGCGAGAGCCAGCGCCGAAG
The DNA here is from genome assembly GCA_035718985.1 of Gemmatimonadaceae bacterium. Taxonomy (GTDB): domain Bacteria; phylum Gemmatimonadota; class Gemmatimonadetes; order Gemmatimonadales; family Gemmatimonadaceae; genus AG11. The sequence goes on along the minus strand of DASTGQ010000444.1, from coordinate 1,509 downwards.
CTCCTCATCCGTCGGGCCCCGCTCCTGGAGCACCGCCGACATGACTTCGCCCAACGCGACCCAGCGCTCCACGAGCGTCGTCACCCACGTGGTCTCGTGCCTGGAGAAGCGGAGGGCGACGAGGGTATTTCGCGCCACTGCAGGAGGCAGGTCGAGGAAGAGCGCGGCCAGCCTGTTCGACGTTCGCTGCGGGAGCACGCGCCCTCCCGACCCGGCACGCGGCAGCTCGTCGAGCGTCGCCAGCGCGACTTCGCCGATGTGCGCCAGCGGTGGCACCAGCGCGGCGAGCGCTCCCGTGTCGCGCCAGATACGGAAGGCCAGGCCGGGCCGCTCCACCTGCTCCATCGTCTTCACGATTTCCTGCTGTACGCGCTCCGCGCTCAGCCGCGTGAGAAAGGGCGCGGAGGACTCGATCGCGGCGAGGGTCGCCGGCTCGATGGCGAAGTGGTAGCGCGACGCAAAGCGGATGGCGCGCAGCGCACGCAGACGATCCTCGCGCATCCGCTGCTCGGCGTCACCGACCGCACGCACCAGGCGCCGCTCGATGTCGCCCCGGCCGTCGAAGGGATCTCGCAGCTCCTCCGTGCGTGGCCGATAGGCGATGGCGTTGATCGTGAAGTCGCGCCGCGCCAGGTCGTCCTCGAGACTCGCGCCGAACTCCACCTCCGCGTGCCGTCCGTCCGTCTTCACGTCCCGGCGAAACGTGGTGATCTCGTGGGCGACTCCCGCATCGTCGAGGACGCTCACCGTCCCGAACTCGATGCCGACGGGAATCGTGCGACGCCGACCAAAGATCTCGCGCACCTTCTCCGGATGGGCTGGCGTCGCGAGGTCCCAGTCGAGCGGGTGGCCACCGAGCAGGGCGTCGCGGATCGCGCCGCCGACACACCACGCCTCGTATCCCGCCGCTTCGAGGCGACGGGCAATGTCGAGGACGCTTCGCGTGGGGCGGAGTTGCTTCATTGTCGTGGCCGCTGGTACGCCGTCAAGCGTTCAGGTTACCCGGCGCAGCGCGGTGGGAGAAGTCCCGCCCTTGGAACCGAAAACATTTGTAGCCATATTTCGCGACCACTCTCGCCCCTGCCGATGCCGAGCCTCCTGCCCTACCTCGAAGCTGCCGCTGCCCATCCCGAGCTCAAGGCCGACGTGCTTGCCTGGCTGCAGGGCGCCCCATCGAGCCGCGTCCACCTCGAAGGGCACGCCCCCCGCGTCAAGGTCGAGCGGGTCCTCACGCAGCTCTTCGAGCAGCATCCTGATCTCGCGATCGAGAAGCTGCGACTGCGTGCCCGCTCCGGCTGCTCTGACTTCGTGGGCTCCATCACGGCAGTCACTCCCGACAGCGAGCATCAGTTCGAGTTCACGTGGTGCTGCGCCTGGCGCGCCGAGCAGGAAGGGTGGCGCGACTGCTTCGGGTTCTGGGACCAGACGCGGGCGGCGCGGGAGTTCGACTGGCGGTGCTTCTCGCGGTGGGAGCAGGTGAGTTGACAGTTGTCGGTGTTGGGTCGGGAG
>DASTGQ010000443.1:0-3198 GCA_035718985.1 Gemmatimonadaceae bacterium | reverse complement strand
GTCCGCCGTAGTTCTGCCCTTCGCCCTCCGCCAGGTAGCCGCCGAACATCCCAAGCGAGTTGCCTCTGTGCAGCGCATGGTCGCTGTTCAGCCGTAGCAGGTGCTCCCGAATGCTCGTCGCGCGCATCCAGGCGTTCGTCGCCAGGGCCTCCTGCTGCAGGACGGCGCTGATGCTGTCCCGCGCCCGCTTGAACTCCGGTCGCCGCTCGTCCACGGCCCTGAGGGAATCATTCAGGTCCAGGAAGGAGTCATCATCAATGGGGTAGACCCCCTCGTGACCGAGTCGCGACGCCAGTCGAAAGCCGATTTGCACGACTTCGTTGCGATCGGGGGCGAGCGTCCCGGCGCGATAGCGCGCATATCGCGCGCGGGCCGTGTCGGTCCGCGAGAAGGGCCACTCGACGGCAATCCGGTCGGGGGACCACGACGCCAGGCGCGTCACCAGATCCTCCAGCTCGGCCTGGCGCTTCGGCCGCAGGACATCGTCGATGTCCTGCTTGATGACGTCATGACCCGGATTCGCGAAGTGGTACGTCCCGAGTATCATGACCTGCACCTCCCCTGGACCGCACACGGCTGGAAAGCCGGTCGGGCGGTTTGGAGCCTGCGCGTGCAGGGTGGCCGTGCAGAGGGCGCTCAATCCGATCGAGCGGAAGAGACGCATGGCGGGGCGGAGCGGATCCACGGGAGTGGCGAGAGATGTCCTTCCCTTCGACCGCGACAGTCGCGAAAAGGTTGAAAGCGCTGCTCGGCACGTGTGGTGTCACGCGACTCGCACTGCGCTCGAGCGCGCGATCCCCGCGCGCGAGCCGGCGCTGATCGAGGTGCCCGTCGGGGTGATGCCCGATCCATTCCCCTTTTTCAATGACCTGCCGCGGGTGCGCGGCCGGGGGTGAGCTCCCGGTTCGCGCCCTGAAGCAGCAATGGCCGATCCGCGCCGCTGCACCGGCGCATTTCTTTGTGCTTCCTTAGTCGCCAGCAGCGCCTCTCTGCGCCACCTTGCAGGGAGACATCCTTCCAGGATTTCCGATGCTTGGCAACCTCGGTATGGGCGAGATGATCGTCGCCCTGATAATCGTCCTCGTGCTCTTCGGCGCAAAGCGTATCCCGGAGATCAGCGCCTCCCTCGGCCAAGGCATCCGCGAGTTCAAGCGGAACATGGCCGACGAAGTCGAGCCGCCCGCCGCTCGCGACCCGTCGCTGGCGCGAGCGGCTCCGCCACCCGCCAGCGATCGCGTGCCGTACGGCGCGTCGTCGGATGAGCGGCCCGAGCCGAAGCGCCTGCTCTGAGACCTCCCACTTGAGGGCGGCGCGCCGAGGCCACATCCTGTCCGCGTGAGCCCCGTGAGCGCCGACCTCATCCTCGTCATCGACGACGAGCCGCACATTCGACGGGCGGTCGCCGACATGCTGGCGGCCGTCGGTCATCGGGTGGCGGAGGCCGACACCGGCCACGAGGGGATCACCGTGGCGGCGTTCGCCAAGCCCGCCCTCATCGTGCTCGACCTCGGCCTCCCCGATACGACGGGTGTCGCCGTGTGCCGCGAGATCCGGCGCTGGTCGTCGGTGCCGATCGTCGTGCTCTCGGCGCGACACGCCGAATCCGAAAAGGTCGAGCTCCTCACCGCCGGCGCCGATGACTACGTCACCAAGCCGTTCGGCCGCGACGAATTCGTGGCGCGAGTGCAGGCACAGCTCCGCCGCGCGCGTACCGTCGCCCGCGCGTCGAGCGATCCCGTGGAGTGCGACGGGCTGACGATCGACCTCGTGCGACGCGAGGTGCGGCGTGGCGACCAGGGGATCCGGCTGACGCGCATCGAGTGGTCGCTCCTCCAGACGCTCGTGATTCACGCCGGCCGCACGCTCACCCATCAGCAGCTGTTCGACGCCGTCTGGGGTCGCCCCTTCGGCAACCCGCAGCAATATCTCCGCGTGCACCTCACCAACCTGCGCCGGAAGGTGGAGCGTGAGCCCGCGTCGCCGCGCCTCATCGTGACGGACCCGGGAGTGGGATACCGCTTCGAAGGCGCGGAGGGATGAGCACGCGTCGCCGCGCCGCGGCCGGCTGGCTCACGTGGGGCGGACTGCTCGTGCTGGCGACCGGCGTGCTCCTCACGGTGCGCGGCACGATCGAGCAGTCCCACGTCGTCCTCACGCTGCTGCTGGTCGTCCTCGGTGGCAGTGTCGCGGGCGGTCGCGCGCTCGGCTTCACCCTGGCGGGCGCCGGGTTCGCCATCATCGACTACTTCTTCCAACCGCCGTACGACCTCCTGTCGGTGAACAAGCCGCTCGACGTCGTCGTGCTGTTCGCGTTCGTGGCCACGGCGGGGGTGGCAACCGACCTGCTGGCTCGAGCGCGCCAGGAGGCCATCGTCGCCCGGCAGCGCGCCCGCGAGGTGGAAAGCCTTTCGCGGCTCGGCGCCGCTACGCTCCGGTACGCGCTCCCCAACGAGGCACTCGGTGCCATCACCGCGCTCGTGCGGGAGGTGATCGGCGCGTCCGCGTGCACCATCGTCGGGTGGGACGAACGGCGAGGGCTCGGCGACCTCGCGATGCTTCCGGCGAGCGCGGAATCGCTGGCGTCCCTCACGCCGGCGGAGCGCTGTGCCGTCAAGCATGCCGCCTCGCACCGGGTGCCCGTCATCGTCGGGGAGCTCGGCAATGTCGCGCCCCAGACCGACTCGATGTTCTCGGGCGATGACGCATCCGACATCCCCGCATCGCTGCTCGCCCTCCCCCTCGTGGCGGAGGAGCGGACGATCGGGGCGCTCGTGGTGCGTGGCAATCCGCTGCTCCACCTCGATGCGCCGCGCCGCCGCTTCGCCTCCGCGCTCGCCTACTACGCGGCGCTGGCGGTGGAGCGCGGCCGCCTCGTCCGCGAGGCGGCCGACAGCCAGACGCTGCGCGAGGCGAGCCGCGCGAAGGACCAGGTGCTGGCATCGGTGTCCCACGACCTGCGCACACCGCTCACCACCATCAAGCTGCTCGCGCAGGGCGCCGAGCTGCGCGGCGATCCGGCGGCGGCCGAGATCGTCGAGCAGGCCGACCGGCTGGCGCGCATGGTGGGCGATCTCCTCGAGCTGTCGCGACTGCGGGCGGAAGGGCGGTCGGCGAAGCCCGAGTTCAACACGGCGGAAGACGTCGTCGGGGCGACGATCGCGCAGGCCCGAGGCATCCTGCACGGCCGGCAGGTCGTGC
>DASTGQ010000442.1:0-3300 GCA_035718985.1 Gemmatimonadaceae bacterium | reverse complement strand
TGATGCTCCGGGTGGGTATCGTCATGCGTCCCCTCACTGCACGTCCGGTACCCGCGGCTGCGCTTGCCAATTCCATTACGAGGTGTGACCGTGCAGCACGCGCCGCGCGCAGTCACGCTCACGCCTCACCCGCGAACCCATGTACGCCATCGCCCTCGTCCGCTATCGCCGTCCAATCGAGGACGTCGTTGCCGTCCAGGATCAGCACCGTGCCTACCTCCGCTCGCTCAAGGAGGACGGCACGCTCATCGCCAGCGGCCCGATGGACCCGCGCACCGGCGGCGCCCTGCTCCTCCGCGTCCCCGACGACGACGTGCACGGCGCACTCGATGCCGTGCGCGACGGGGATCCGTACGTGACGTTCGGCGTGGCGCAGTACGAGCTGATTCCGTGGGTGGTGAATACGGGGAAAGAGGGGCTGGATGGTCTCTGAACGGCAACTACGAGTACCGCGTACTTCGTACGTCGTACCGAGACCCACGGACTGGCCCCAGCAATGTGCCGACACCCCGTCTCGGCGCAGCGCTCCGTGCCGGCCCCGCATTGCTGGGGCCTGGATGTCGGTCTCCGTACGAAGTACTTCAGTACGCGGTACTCGTAGTTGCTCACTCAGGCACCCTCCTCATAAGCCCCGCAAGCATTCGCTGGATCGCTTGAAGCTCTCCCAGGCAATGCTCTCGCGCCTTGGCGGGCAGATAACCGAGATCGGACGCAATGTGCAGGTGGCTCTCCGCTTCCAGCGCCGACGCCGTGGCGATCTGGAAGAAACGGACGACCTCCTTGCGAGAGCTCTTTCCGCAGCCCTCCGCGATGTTCGCCGGAATGGAGAGCGCCGCTCGACGAAGCTGAGCGGCGATCACCCCATGATCCGAGCGCGGAAACCCTCGCGTCAACTCGCTCGTGAAGACCGCGAACGCCCGTGCGCGCTGCCAGACGTGAAGCCGTCGAAAATCGTGCATGCGAGAAGCTGAGCCCGAAGCTCCGCGCATCCACCACCAGCCTCCCGCACCCCGCACCAATTACTTTCGCCACCCACAACTTCCCGCCCCACATTGCTGTGGTGTGGATGCCAGTCTCCGTACGAAGTACTTCAATACGCGGTACTCGTACCTGCCCTTACTGGACAAGCCCCCGCTCGCCCTCCCACCACCAGCAGCGAGCTGCCGAATGGCACCGGCAGGCGGCCGAGCGCCTTGTCCTCGAGCCGCGACAGCGCGTAGAGCGCGCCGTTCACCGGAGCTGGTGGCACCGCCGGCGCGGCGGGCGCACCCGGGATCGCCCACTCGGCGATCCGCGTGGCGACCTTGGCCAGCGCGGTCCAGCGGAAGAAGTAACGCTCCTCGTCGATGCGGAGTCCCGCCGCTCGCGCGAGTGCGCCGAAGCTCTTGGTCGTGTACCGCGTGTAGTGATGATTCAGCTCGTCGTGCCGCGTCCAGAGCGCCATGAACGCGGGCACCGTGGCGAGGAACACGCCGTCCGGCGTCAGCAGCGACAGCGCGTGCGCGAGTGCCGCGACCGGGTCGGGAAGGTGCTCCAGCACGTCGAGCATCGTGATCAGCGAGTAGCGGCGTCCCGTGTCGAACCGCTCGTCGAACGGCACGACGTGAATGCGCTCACGATGCGGGCCGTCGGGTGACACCAGCGCCTCCGCCGGTTCGACGCCTTCCACGAACGTCACGCCGCGGAGTCCCGACAGCGCATCGAAGAACAGGCCGTCGCCGCAGCCGATGTCGAGCACCGAGCTCCAGCCGCGCGCCGGTTCGTGCGCGCGCAGCGCGTCGACGATCACCCGCTCGCGGGCGCGCCACCACCAGTGCCGCTCGAACAGGTCCCGATACCGGGCGCCGTAATCCGCGTCCATCGAAGCCGGGCGCGAGCGGCTAGCGGACGTACCGGACGAGCGGCGCGTCGGCGTCCGCGCCGGCCACCTGCCAGCGCGTGTCCGTCTGCCGACCGTCGCGCAGCACGGAGCCCACCACGTACAGCGGCCGCCGCTTCGTCTCCTGGTAGATGCGCCCGATGTACTCGCCGATGATGCCGAGGAAGAAGAGCTGTACCCCGGCGAAGAAGCTCATGAACAGCATCAGCGACGTGAAGCCGGCCGGCGCGCGGTGCAGGACGATCTTCGCGTACAGCGTGAACGCCGAGAAGCCGAGCGAGAGGATGATCGCCACGAGGCCGAACAGCGATGCCGCGCGCAGCGGCACCACCGAGAAGGAGAACAGTCCGTCCGACGCCAGCTTGAGCAGCTTGAGCGGACCGTAGTTCGTCGTGCCGGCGAAGCGCTCGTCGCGCTCCACGATCAGCCCCGTCTGGCGGAAGCCGACCCAGCTCCGCAGCCCGCGCAGGTAGCGGTGATGCTCCGGCGCGGCGCGCATCTGCTCCACCACCCGCCGCGTCATCAGCGCGAAGTCGCCCGAGTCCAGCGGCAGCCTGATGTCCGCCAGCGACGCGAGCAGCCGGTAGAAGACGAAGTAGCTGAGCCGCAGCGGCCAGCTCTCCTTCCGCTTCGCGCGCTGTGCGTACACCACGTCGTATCCCTCGCGCTGCTTCTCCAGCAGCAGGGGGATCGCCTCCGGCCGGTCCTGCAGGTCGCCGTCCATCGCGACGACGACGTCGCCGCTGACGAAGTCGAGCGCCGCGCTCAGCGCGGCCTGATGCCCGAAGTTGCGCGAGAGCGCGACCACCACCAGTCGCGGGTCGCGCGCCGCGGCGTCGTCGAGGATGGCGAGGGTGCGGTCGCTGCTGCCGTCGTCCACGAGCACGATCTCGTGCGGGCCGCCGGGAATCGCGTCGAGCACCTTGCCCAGGCGCTGGAGCAGCTCGCCCACGCCCGCTTCCTCGTTGTGCAGCGGGATCGCCACCGACACGCGCAGGCCCGTCGTCATCGGCGGGCGCGTCCCTTGAAGTAGATCATGTTCCATAGTGTGATCCCGCCGGCGCCGAGTGGATAGGGCTCGAACACCACCGGCTCGAATGCGTCGGTGAACAGCTCGCGCCATTCATCGATCGGCCGCGGAAAGTCGCCGCGATCGGCGCGCGCGAGAAAGCGCGACACCGACGGTCGCGACGGCAGCACGAGGTCGAAGATGTGGACGTGACCGTCAGGCGAGAGCAGCGTCGCGAGGTGCGCGAGGATCCGCCGCGTGCTCGCGTCGTCGATGTGATGGAAGAGGCTGTTCGCGAGGATCAGGTCGAAGCGCTCGTCGGGCGCGACCTCGTACTTCGTCACGTCGGCGACGATGAACTCGCGTCCGGTTCGCTGTCGCGCGCTCTCGATGTACGACGGATTGAAGTCGA
>DASTGQ010000441.1:0-3043 GCA_035718985.1 Gemmatimonadaceae bacterium | reverse complement strand
GCCCGCCGGCCGACCGATAGACGACATGATGCACGTGCGCCGCCGCCCGGCTGCACCCCGGGACCCTGCACAAGCCGCGATCTCGCGCCAGGACCTCCTTCTGGACCGTGCTCCGCTCCACCAGCGCCGGCTTCCACACGTCGATGAAGTGTTGCGCAATGACTCGGAGGCATTCACCGCTCGAGAGATGTCGCCCGGCCGCGCGCCGCCCGAGACGGAACGCCACCGCCACGAGCGCAAGCAGCCGGCGCGGCATGTGCACGTCGAGCTCGCCCCGGGCGCACATCTGCGCGTCCTCGCCGGCCTCGAGGGCCCGGCGCACCTCGATGCACGTCATCGGCTCCGCCCTCGCGATCCACTCGCCGACGCTGTCCTCGTCGGCATGGCGCGCGATCAGGCGCGCCTTCTCGTACGCGAGGCGGCCTTCGCGCATCGCCTCGCGCAGCGCTGGCAACTCGTACAATCTGCGTTCGAGCGCGATCCTCTGCGCGATCGCGCGTTCGGCCATCCCCAGCCGCTCGGTGCAGTAATGCTCGAAGGAGGCGAAGCCCGCGCGCCGCCAGCCGCCCGCCGCCTGGAAGAGCATCGCGACGTGCCCGAAGACCTCGTCCCACCGCTCGCGCAGCTCGGCGAGCCGCTGCAACTCCGCGTCGAGACAACGCAGATCGACTCGGGTGTCGATCGAGGGAGCCTCCACCGCGCCCGGCTCGTCCAGGAAGGCCCATTGCGCGCTCTCCTTCTCCAGCCACTCCCTGGCAGGCTCGAGCAGCTCGCGATTCGACAGCGGCGCCTCGGCGGCGCACGACTCCACCGCGCCCGCGCTCCCGAGATATTCCTCGCAGAGCGCCTCCAGCCGCTGCCATCGGGGAGCGGTCGCACCGAGCAGCTTTCCGGCGAGCGCCATCGCCTCCTCGACGATCGGGCGGGTGTCCGGGGAAACCTCCGCCCGCAGATGCGTCCATCGCTCGTCCTCCTCCGGCTCCCGCCCGGCGCATTGCTCGCCGACGGCCACCTTCAGCGCACGGACCGTCTCGCGGCGGGCGCGCACCACCCAGCCCGCCTCGGCATCGCCTTTGGCCACGGGAAGGACCGCCTCCGCCCGCCGGACGCTCACCTCACCGGCGCGCACGGCCGCCCGCAACAGAGGACGGTCGCGAAGCTCGCGCGCAAGTCGCGCCATCTTCAACGCAGTGCTCGCTGCGATGCCGAGCCGTTCGCGCGCGTAGTCGCCGATTCCGCAGTACCCGAGTTGCAGTACGCGATCGCCGGCTGAAAGCGAGTCCAGCCCTTCCCCGATGGCCACATCCAGCGCTCCGCGCCCGCGCGCGACCCGGACGAGGAGCGCATCGATCACCCGCACAGCCTCGTGACAGACGGCTTCGTCCCGCTCGCGCGGCAGCGGCGACTCGAGCAGCGCCGCAGCAGCGGCGAGCCGTTCGAGCCGTGCCTCGAGTTCGCCCGCCAGTGGTTCGCCCATATCGTGACGGTAGCAGAGGGGTCTGACAGGAGCGCGCAAGCGACTGGAATCAGAGGTCCTTTGTCGTTGCCGCCGCCTTCCCCGAGCGCTCGGACTGCAGCGTGGCGGATGCGGCTCCGGATCGCGCCGTCAACGTCGCCTCGCGCTGAGTGTAGCCAGCATCGACGCTGGTTCCCCTCGCAACGTGTCCGTCCGGGGTATCGGGCACGAGCTCTCAGCGCGTCACCTGCACGGTCTGGCATGCCTCCTGTCCGCCGACGATTGCGCATGCCTTCGCAGAACCTCTTCGGCGTGCGAAGTAAATGCCCTGCTGGAGAGGCTCGAGAACCTTCGCGTCCGACGTGGTCCACTGTGCCGGGAGCTGCCGTGCTCCTTCCAGCTGGAACCGCGTCGTCGCTCCGACGCGAAGCTTGTTCGCTATGGCCGATATGCGCAGCGTCGTGCGCTGCGGCACCGTAACCACCAGCGCGAGATCCGCATGTGCCGCGCCGGAGCGCACCGTCAGCGTAGCCGAACCGGCTTGGAGCCCCGACCGAACCGTCGTCCCAGACGCTGCGCCGACGTTCGGAGACGTCGTTTCCCAGTGGAGCGCTTTCTCTGCCAGTTCCCGGCCGTCGTCGCCGAGCACACGGACCGTGGCCTGCGATGCCGGCGCCAGCTCGAGCCGCGGCGGAACGATTTGCAGACTGGCCACCGCGTTCACGATCACCCGGAGCGTTCCGCCGGTTGAGGCGCGGATGGTTACCTCGCCATTGCGGTGAGCGACGACGTTCCCGCCGCTGTCCACGCTGGCGATCGCTGGGTCACTACTGGACAGCAGCTGCGCCGACGGTGAGCTGCCGACGGTGACCGGCACCGCCGTGGGCACTTCCAACGTCTCGACATGCATGGCATCCTGGCGAAATGTGACGAACGGCTGGCCAGAAGTGGCGATCGCCATTTCAGGCCCGTGAGTCTCGCTACAGGCAGTCGTCGCCAAAACCAGAAGACATGTACACCACAGGAGGCAACGCGAACGTCGTTCTTGGAATCGGCGACCGCAGAGACAATGGGCTATACAGGAATCGTCCTCGGTTCCTCGCGTTGTCGCGATGTGTTGCTCGTTCATTGTCCTGGCCCCTCGATCCCTCACTGTCGGTCGGAGGCCGACGTGCTCGCCGAGAACTTCTTCCCTGGCACAAGAAGAACTGGAGACAGAACCACAAGGATAAGCCGCCTTCCCTGGCAATACGAACAAGGGGGACGCCAAAGCCGACGACAACTCTAAGCAGTACCGCCAACATGCCCAACCCAGCCCAGGCAAGCAGCGCCAGCCATCCGGGCAGAGCTTGAATATCGCGGATCCAGTCCAGCTTCCTCCTCGCGAGAAGTCGCATCCACAGTAAGCCAAGCACACACCACCCGATCAGCAGGGGAGTCGGCAGTCGAACCGCCAACGCAACCCCGGGGCTCCGGCCCTGTCCGTATTCTCGTACAAGGTGGCGATTACGCCAAGGAGCGCCGAGTACACGACGAGTCTCTGGGCGTGGTCGATATGTCCGCTATTCACAGTGGCTCTCACTTGTG
>DASTGQ010000440.1:0-2863 GCA_035718985.1 Gemmatimonadaceae bacterium | reverse complement strand
CATCGTGCTCGCCGAAGGGGAGGAGGAAGTGGGCTCGATGAACCTGGCACCCTTCATCGAGGCGCACGCGAAGGAGCTGGCCTGCGACGCAGTCGTGATCTCCGACTCGGCAATGTTCGCTCCCGGACAGCCGAGCATCCTGTCGTCGCTGCGCGGGCTGGCGTACTTCGAGATCAACGTCCAGGGACCGGCGCAGGACCTCCACTCCGGCAGCTACGGCGGTGCGGTGGTGAATCCGGCGATGGCGCTCGCGAAGATCCTCGCCACCTTTCACGATGCCGACGGCCGCATCGCGATCCCCGGCTTCTACGACAAGGTGCGCGAGTGGCCCACGGCCGTCCGCACGCAGATGAAGGGACTGCCCTTCAACGAAGAGCACTTCCGCGCCGAGACTGGCGCGCCATCGCTCGGCGGCGAGAAGGGATATACCGTGCTCGAGCGCCTGTGGACGCGTCCGACCTGTGAGGTGAACGGTCTGCTCAGCGGCTATACCGGCGAAGGCGCCAAGACGGTGCTGCCATCGAAGGCGATGGCCAAGGTGAGCTGCCGCCTCGTGCCCGACCAGGATCCGGCCGAGATCGAGAGGTTGATGAAGGCGCACGTGGCGAAGGTCGCCCCGAAGGGGGTGACGGTCACGGTCACCCACCTGCATGGTGGCCGTCCGTGGCGCGCCGAGTTGAACGGACCGCTGTTCGACGCCGCGCGGAGCGCGCTCGCCGCGGCCTTCGGACGCGAGCCGGTGATCACCGGCGAGGGTGGTTCGATTCCCGTCGTCGGCGACTTCGCCCGCATCCTGGGCGCACCGGTCGCGCTGATCGGATTCGGCCTGCCGGGCGAGAACGCGCACGCGCCCGACGAGTGGATGAGCATGGAGAATTTCACGAAGGGAATGCGCGCCATCGCCACCCTGTGGGACGAGCTGGGCACGAGCGCGCGCTGACACGGCACCTTACGGAGAGATCATGGCGAACCCGCTGCAGGAGACCGAGTGGATCTGGCGCGACGGTGAGTTCATCCCGTGGAAGGACGCCACGGTTCACGTGCTCGCGCACTCGATGCAGTTCGGCTCCTCGGCGTTCGAGGGGATCCGCTGCTATGCCACGCCGAACGGGCCGGCGGTGTTCCGCCTGGAGGACCATCTCCAGCGATTGCTCAACTCGTGCAAGATCTACCGCATGGACGTGCCGTACGGCGTGGACGAGCTCGTGGCGGCGACGTGCGAGCTGGTGGAGCGGAACAGCATCGAGGCCTGCTACATCCGGCCGATGGTGATCCGCGGCTACGGCGCGGCGGGGATGGTGCCGTTCGCGAGCCCGGTGAACGTGTACATCCCCTGCTGGCCGTGGGGCACGTATCTCGGTGAAGGCGCGCTGGAGAAGGGCGTGGACGCGTGCGTCTCGAGCTGGAATCGCATGGCGCCCAACACCACGCCCTCCATCGCCAAGATCGCCGGCAACTACCTTGGCGGTCAGCTCATCAAGATGGAAGCGTTGACCAACGGCTACGACGAGGGAATCGCGCTCGGCCGCGACGGGATGGTGAGCGAGGGTTCGGGACAGAACGTCTTCCTCGTGCAGCGTGGCGCCCTGTTCACCACGCCGCGCAACGGCACGCTGCTCCCCGGCATCACGCGCGACAGCATCATCACGCTCGCGCGCGACGCGGGACTCGAGGTGAATGAGGTGCCGATCCAGCGCGAGATGCTCTACACGGCCGATGAGATCTTCCTCACGGGAACGGCGAGCGAAGTCACTCCGGTGCGGAGCGTGGACCGGATCCAGGTCGGCACGGGGAAGGCGGGAGAGATCACGATGAAGCTCCAGCGCACCTTCCTCGATCTCGTGCACGGCAAGGGGCCGGATGCGCACGGGTGGCTGACGCACGTGCGCGCGGAGCGGGCAAGCGCGAAGTAGGTCGAGCGCTCACGGGAAATTCCGACGAGGACTCACGAGGTTCGGGGAGCCACCCTCGCCTGATCTGCGTTCAGGCGGCCTGTAATCCGTCCTCTGAACACAGTCAGGCAGCAACGAGTCTGGGCGGTGCGGCAACGAGGTTGGCACCCTGGTCGTACCACCCGGACTCAAGACTGGCATGCCCGATACGGATGACTGCAACGAGGGGTTGCCGCGATGTCGATCCGGCGCGACCCGAGCCAGCCCACTCGTTCCTGGTGGCCGTTCAGATCGGGCGAACCCAGATATTCCGGTAGCTGATCGGCGGGCTGGGATCTCCATGCGCCTGCAGCAGGATCGGCGCTGCACCATGCGCGTGATACGCCGGCGTCCCGATGTACAGCGTGACGCCCTTGAGTGCGACGTGGTTCTGTACGAGCACACCATTGTGGAACGCCGTCACGTACGCCGGTGACTTCAGCGAACCGTCGCCATTGAACCGCGGCGCCGTCCACACCACGTCGTACGTCTGCCACTCGCCCGGCTTGCGCGCCGCATTCACCAGGGGCGGGTACTGCTTGTACATGCTCCCCGCCTGCCCGTTCACGTACGTGGGGTTGTGGTACGAGTCCATCACCTGCAGCTCGTAGCCGCCCGAGTCGGTCATCGCGAGGTAGACGCCGCTGTTGCCGCGCGCCTGTCCGCTGCCGGTCACGTTGGATGGGATGCGCCACTCGAGGTGGAGCTGATAGTCGGTGAAGCGGCGCTTCGTCTGGATGTCGCCGCTCGGTTTGTTCACCGTCATCACCCCGTTCGCTACCGTCCACCTTGCGGGTGAGCTGTCGTTGGCCGAGACCCATTCGTCGAGGTTGCGGCCGTCGAACAACACGATGGCGTCGGACGGCGGCGCGGCGTTCGTGGCGCCCGGCGTGACCACCCTTGGCACCGGCGTCCAGACTTCCGTGTCTTCG